>DATAHD010000528.1:0-5969 GCA_036263395.1 Rhizomicrobium sp.
CGCTTGATGTGCGCCCCGGCTTTGGTCAGCCGGTCGGAAACCGCCGCAGGCGCCGTGCCCGGATCGACCAGCACCGTCTTGCCCTTAAGCGCATCCAATGCAGGCACGAAGTCTTCGGGCTTGCGCACACGCACCGCATTGCCGAAATGCTTCAGCAGTTCGGGCGATGTCTTGCGCTCGTCGACGAACAAGTCGGTCGACCCATCCGCATTCTGGATCGCATAGCTGAGCACGAACGGCGTGTGCGGCGTGTCTCCGCCGCGCATGTTGAGCAGCCAGCAGATAGAGTCCGACAGCGTGATCACCGCGGCATCGCCACCGGCGCGTTTCACGTCTTCGGCGATGCGCGTGCGTTTGCTCTCCGCGCTCTCACCGGCCAGGTTCATCGGATGCGGGATTGCCGCTGCGGTCGGCGCCGGCGGCCGGTCATGCCACACGGTGTCGATCGGATTGCCGTTCACCGCGATCAGCGTCGCCCCGGCTTTCTCCGCCGCGGCGCGCAGGCCGTCGACACCGGCCAGCGTGTGCACCCACGGGTCATAGCCGAGCTTGGCGCCCTTCGGCACCGCATGGGCGATCCAACCCGCCGGACCTTCCTCGACCAGATCGCGCGGCTCGAACAGCTTGGTGTCCGTCTGCTGCCGCACCTGCAGGGTGTAGCGCCCGTCCACGAACACCGCCGCCTTGTCCTTCAGCACGACGGCCGCACCGGCCGAGCCGGTGAAGGCGGTCAGCCACGCCAGCCGCTCACCGGCTTCGGGCAGGTATTCGCTTTGGTATTCGTCCGAATGCGGCACGACAAATCCGTCGAGCCCGCGCTTCGAAAGTTCGGCACGCAACGCGGTCAAACGCGGCTCACATTGGGCGGCGTCGGAGCGGTCGTCGTAGGTCTGAAAAGGTCCGGTCTTGTCCATGGCCGACCCTACCGCCGGCCACCCCGCGCCTCAAGAACCAGCGCGCTCCATGGCCCTTTGCGATAGGTCCGGCGCAACACCATGTCGTGAGGGCGGTAGAACGACAGCACCATATTTTCCTGCCAGACGAGCAGGCCGGATAGAATAATCATGCTGCCGCGCTTCACGCTGCGCGCGATCTGGGGCGCCAGGAAGGTCAGCGGCGCTGCCAGGATGTTGGCGATCAAAAGATCGTAGGGCGCCGCGGCGGCGAGGGCAGGGTGCACCAACCCGTCGGCCGTGAACGCATTGACCAGCGGCCCTTCACCGTTCGCCCGCGCATTCTCCTTCGCGATCTCGACGGCAACCTGATCGATGTCCGACGCGATCACCCGCTTGCGCCAGAGCTTCGCCGCCCCGATGGCGAGCAGCCCGGTGCCAGTGCCAAGGTCGAGCACGTTCTCATAGCGCCGCACCTTGGAAAGATCGCTCATCGCGGTCAGGCACAGCGCCGTCGTCTCGTGGTGCCCGGTGCCGAACGCCATGCCCGCCTCGATGCGGATCGGAATAACACCCGGCGGCACCTTGCCCCGGTCGTGCGCGCCATAGACGAAGAACCGCCCCGCCCGCACCGGCGGCAGGCCTTCCTGGCTCAGCTTGATCCAATCGACATCGGGCAGCAGTTCGACAATCACCTCACGCCCCGCCAGCTTCGACAGATAGTCACCGTCGGGCATGGAGGAATACAGCGCCTCCACCACAGCCTTGTCGGCAAACGGTTCCTCGTTGATAAGCACCGCCTGCGGCCCGGGCGGCGCAAGCTCGAACAGCGAAGCGGCGTCGGCGGCCTCGCTCTTCTTGGTGATCGTGAAGGCTTTCCAGAGGGGCGGGTTGAGCATGCCACCTTATGGAATGCTCAAGCCCGCAAGACAATGTCCGGGGCCACCTCTTATCAGGCAGCCAGACGTCTCGCACTCGCGCCGGCGATGCTGCCCAATTTGAAGTAGCCGACCAACTCGGACAGTGCCACGGTCTGCAAGGAGAGATTGCGTACCGCGGCGTTGCTTTCCTCCACCATCGCCGCGTTCTGCTGTGTGACCTGGTCCATCTGCGAAACGGCCGTGTTGACCTCTTCGATGCCTGTGTATTGTTGCTGCGCCGCCTGAGACATCTCGGTGACAAGCGCGTCGATTTTTTCGACCGATGCCTCGATCTCCCGTAGGGCGCCGCTGGAATTTCCGACAAGGGTCACACCTTTGCCCACATGCTCGCTGGACGCCTTGATCAGCGACTTGATCTGCTTTGCCGCGTCGCTCGAACGCTGGGCTAGCAGCCGCACCTCGCCCGCCACCACCGCGAAGCCCTTGCCAGCGTCTCCCGCCCGGGCCGCTTCCACACCGGCATTCAGAGCAAGCAGGTTGGTCTGGAATGCAATTTCATCGATCACGCCAATGATGTCGTTGATCTGACGCGACGATTGCTCGATCTCATCCATCGCCTGGATCGCTGCACGGGCGACGTCGGTACCGCTCGTCGCCGCGGCTCTTGCGCTTGCCACGCTTTGCGTTGCGGCCTTGGCATTTTCGGCGGTCTTCTTGACGGTGGCCGTGATTTGCTCCAGCGCCGCTGCCGTCTGTTCCAGGCTGGCGGCCTGCTGCTCGGTGCGGCGCGAAAGATCGTCGGACGCCTGGGTCAAATCCGCTGATCCACTTTCGATCTCGCGGATGCCGGACGTGATCTTCGAAACCGTGTCCTGCAATCGGACGGTTGTGGTGTTGAAGTCGCCGCGCAGCTTCTCGTATTCAGAGGCGAATGCCGCATCGAGCCGGACGTCTAGTTCACCGCTCGAAAGCGCGTTGAGCCCCTTGCCAAGATCGGAGACGGCGGACGCCGTGTTCCTTGCTGTCTGCCGTTCTGCCTGAATGCTGGCATGCAGCTTGCTCACGGTCGCATTGAAGTTCGCCCGCAAAGGCTCGAACTCGGCGGCGAATGCCTTGTCCAGCTTGACGGTCAGATCGCCGTTTGCGAGCGACTGAAACGCTCCCGCGATCGCTGAAATGGTTTGCTGCGTTCGTTCGGCGGCTGCGCGCTGGGCTTTGAAATTATCGTTGAGCTTTGCGGACGTCGCATTGAAGTCGCTGCGCAAGTGCTCGAACTCTGCCGGAAAGCGGTCGTTCAGCTGGGTATCGAGTTCACCGCGAGATAGGGCGTTGAAGCCGTCGCCGATTTTGGCGACCATCGCGGTGACTTGCTTTGCCTTCTCCTGCTCAGCTCGCGCTCGTTCTGCGTCAGCCTTGGCACGGGCGCGATCCGCGTCTGCTCGGGTCAACTCGGCTTCAGCGCGCTCGCGCTCCACCTTTGCACGCTCCCGTTCCGCCTCGGCATGCTGCCGCTGCTCGAGCGAAACTTGCTTGAAGTGCCCGACGGATTTAGCAAGTTCGCCAAGTTCGTCACGACGGCTCAATCCGGGAATGATGGTGTCCAAATTGCCTGCCGCAAGCTCGCGCGTCGCGGAACTGATGCGCAGCAATGGCGACAAGAGCCAGCCGATAAGGCCGGTCATGGCCCCTATTAGAATGACGACGACAACAGCGACAGAAATCCAGACGATGTAGGAATAGGTGTCATTGGTTTGGTCCGCAGCAGATTGGTCTCCCGCGAGGTAGCCGTTAGTCGCCACAACCAACCGATCGATTGCTTTGCGATGAGACTGATAGGCTTTGGTCAGAACCTCGAATGAAGCAAGAGCCGACTTCTCGTTTTTGTTTGCAATGGCGGGCAGAAAGTGGCGATCCAACTCCGCCCAGAAAACCTTGGCTGTTTCTGCCGATTGCCGCAGATCAGCCTTTTGATCCGGAGCCAAATTTTGATTGCGCCAATAAGCTTGTCGAGCGTCAAAATCCTTGCGTAACGCCTTGAGACGATCCAGATGAGCGGACGGATTTTCATCTCTTAGCATCAATGTCGCTTCGAGATAGGGCTCAATAATATATGCTGGTGGCGGCAGGATATCTGCCAAAAGATCGAAATCCCCCTTCAAGCCTGTGTAGACAGGGCCCCCAACTCGCAGTGTTGACAGCGCAAAAGCGCTAACGCCCACGGCAACCGCAAAGCCCGCACAAATCGATACGCAGACAACAATCAAAAGCGAGCGAAGTTTCATCGCGGATGCTCCAAAGCCCAGCACGTTATGCTGCGGACATTGGCTTGCGTGCATCTAAGCAGCTGTTAACAACAGGTGTACGCACTAATACGTACGGCGTTTCAAGCCCGCGTCACAAACTGATCGATAACCTTCTTCTCGCCCGCTTTGTCGAAATTCACCGTGAGTTTGTTGCCTTCCACCATCGTCACGCGGCCATAGCCGAATTTTTGGTGGAAGATGCGGTCGCCGGTTGTGTATTGCGAGGAATCCGGGTCGCTCGTCTGCACCGTCCATGCTTGCGCTTCGATCAGAGGCGGACGTGTGCGGGAGCCGCCGGCATTGGCGCGGTTCGCTTGGGCGCGGCGCCAGCCGGGTGAGTCATAGGTGCTGCCGAAGTTGCCGGCGTTCGGGGCGTTGTCGCGGAAGCCGACATAGCCGCCGTAGAAGCCTTCATCGACCGTCGTTTCGACGTGCTCTTCCGGGATTTCGTTGATGAAGCGCGACGGCAGCGAACTCTGCCACATGCCTTTCACCCGCCGGTTGGCCGCGAACGAGACGCGCGCCCGTTTCTTCGCGCGCGTGATGCCGACATAAGCGAGGCGCCGCTCCTCCTCGAGCCCGGACATGCCGCTTTCATCCATCGTGCGCTGCGACGGGAACAGGCCTTCTTCCCAACCCGGCAGGAACACCGTGTCGAACTCGAGCCCCTTCGCGCCGTGCAACGTCATCAGGTTGACGCGGTCTTCGCTTTCGTTGTTCTCCAGCTCCATCACGAGCGACACATGCTCGAGGAAGCCGGCGAGACTCTCGAACTGCTCCATCGAGCGCACGAGTTCTTTCAGGTTGTCGAGCCGCCCCGGCGCGTCGGCCGACTTCTCGTTCTTCAGGGCGTCGGTGTAGCCGCTCTCATCCAGCACCATTTCGGCCAGTTCGGTGTGCGGGATCTGCTTCGACACCTCGGTCCAGCGCGCGAAGTTCGCCGCCAGTTCGCCCAGCGCCTTGCGTGCCTTCGGCGGCACCTCGTCGGTCTGCGCGATTTCGCGCGCCGCCTGCAGCAACGGGATGCTCATGCCGCGGGCGAATTTGAACAGCGCCTGTACGCTGGCATCGCCGATGCCGCGCTTCGGCCGGTTGACGATACGTTCGAACGCCAGATCGTCGTCGCCCTGCGCAATCAGGCGCATATAGGCCATCGCATCGCGAATTTCCGCCCGCTCATAGAACCGCGGACCACCGATCACGCGATACGGAATGCCGAGCGTGAGGAAGCGATCTTCAAACTCGCGCATCTGGAATGCCGCGCGTACCAGCACGGCCATGTGTGCCAGCTTGTGGCCGTGGCGGTGCAGGTCCTCCACATCGCTCGCGATGTTGCGGGCTTCTTCCTCGGCGTCCCACACGCCCTGCACCTTGATCTTCTCGCCCGGCTCGCCCTCGGTCCACAGCGTCTTGCCGAGGCGGCCTTTGTTCGCGGTGATGAGGCCGGATGCGGCGCCGAGGATCGACGGCGTCGAGCGGTAATTGCGCTCCAGCCGGATCACCTTCGCACCCGGGAAGTCGCGTTCGAAGCGCAGGATGTTCTCCACCTCCGCGCCGCGCCAAGCATAGATCGACTGGTCGTCGTCGCCGACCACGCAGACATTGCCGCGCGCACTCGCCAGCAGTTTCAGCCACAGATACTGCACGACGTTGGTGTCCTGATACTCGTCCACCAGCATGTATTTGAAGCGCTCGCGATACTCGCCGAGGATGTCGGCGTTTTCGCGCAGGATGGTCAGCGTTTCGAGCAGCAAGTCGCCGAAGTCCGCCGCGTTCAGCTGCTTCAGGCGGTCCTGATATTGCTGATAGAGCGAACGGCCCTTGCCGAACGCGAAGGCATGCGCCTCGCCCTCCGGTATGTCGGTGGGTCTGAGCCCCTTGTTCTTCCATTG
>DATAHD010000529.1:0-16870 GCA_036263395.1 Rhizomicrobium sp.
TGGTCACCTGGTTGTCGTGGTTGCGGTCGTAGCGGAGCATGATCTCGTTGGCCGGATGAAACTGCGGCCGATGCCGCGGCAACGGCCCGCCACCCAGCCCACCGCGCTGCGGCGGCCCGCTGGAACAAGCCGCCAGAGCAACAGCGAGAGCAAGAGCCGAGACTGTGAGCGCGCGCATCTTCATGCGCGGCACTCCGTCAGCGCGACACGGTTAAGTCAAGCACGAGCCTGTCGCGAAATGTCGTCGGTCACCGACAGTCGCGGATGACGCCAGGACGGAGCCAGAGCTTTTCCGGGTCATATTTGTGCGTGACGTCTTCGAGGATCTGACCGCGCGTTACCGGTGAGATGCCATAGTTGGTTGCCGCCAGGCCGCCGCCTTCGTGCAGCGTGAGCGTCACTTCGCCGTCGAGATAGAAGTACTCGTTGCGCCAGCGTTGCTCCGACGGCTTTTCGAGCTCCGAGTGACGATCGGGCGTGCCGAGCAGTGTTTCGCGCCGGCGGCCGGGGAACGGGTCCGTCAGCGTGATACCACCACCCGAGGCAACATGAATGATGCGGCCGCGCGAGCCGACGAAGCGCAACGGTTCGATCACGCCGATCTTCTTCCAATGCTCGACTTCGAGCCGCACGCGAAAATATCCGCGGCCGGCGAGCGTGATCGTGTCGTTGCCATGGAGCAGAAGCCAGTCGCCGGCGATCGCACCCTGAAAATGCGGCACCCAGTGGCCGCCGACCGCACGAACCGGCTGCGGACCGGGATGCTGTGCCAGGTCATAGGAAGGACAGCCAATAAGCAGCAACATGGAGAGGAAGATCGAAGAGAGCATGAGTCACCGTTCGCCGTTCGATGTGAGCCGGGGTCAAGACATCCGGAGCAGGCTTGCCTTGGTACCACATATTACTATTAAACATATAGACTTAGTCGTAATTCAGTTGCAACGGGATCGTTCCCAGTTGCTTTGTAGCAATGTCACAGGAGGCAGCAGCCGTTGCAGCGGCAGTCAGTGCCAAACGCGTTGGCTGGCGGATCAGAGGTGTTGCTACTCGCGCAGGAGGCGAGTGCCTGAACGTGATATGGGCGGCGAACCGCAAGGCAGAAGGCAGGGAAAGCTTCGGACCACCCTGCCTTCGTCTCCAGACACCGGAGCCCTTCGGTTCGGTAACAACTGTTATGCAATCACCGATCGCGCTGCACTTCAATTCAGCGAAGTACGAAGACACCTCATGCTCTTCGCTTAAATAGTTCCACGTATGCCCGCATTTAAAGCCCCTTAAAATAGTTGGCTCTTACATTTGAAATCATGAGCCCCTCGCCCTCCTCTGCCGATCCGGCGGAGAACCTGTGTCATGCGTTGGAAATGGCCTATCGCCCGGATACGCCTCCTCACCTCCATCACATCTGGAAAGAACTGGCGCTGTTTTGGCTCTCGCTGATATCCGCCGAGCAAAAACCATCACCACTGGATTTGGCTATCGAGGTTGAAGGCACGCCAGCGGCCGCAGACCTTCAGGTGTAAGCCCATCGGGTCAGCCGTTGGCTGGCGGCCAGATCTACACGACCATGCCGCTTCGTGGGTCACTCGCGATCCGGCCGCACGTCACCGATGAGATACCGGCGCTTGCGCGCCAACAGTCGGTTGTCGAACAGATCCGCCGATCAGATGAAGTCGCTTGTGTCCAACGCCCCGAGGTTGACCGAGCTGTCCAGTTTCACCACCAGGTCCTCGTGCGCCTGATAGCCGGCAACACCGTTCAGATCGACGACGAGAAACACCGTACCAGCTTGCTTGCCCGCATCCGGCGTGAACAGCACCGCGTGATGTGCTTCCAGATGCGCGGCGTCGACGGCTGCTGCGAGCTTGGGATCAAACTTCTGCCCACCCGCCAACGCACCATGCGTAATCGTCGCGTCGATGCCTGTGATAGCGCCCGGAACGTCCAGTTTGTCCTGCGAGAAGTCGATCGAGAAGATCGTGTCGAAGCCCTTGGAGGTCGATTCCTTGGCAGCCTGGAAAACAAACGTGTCGAACCCTGCTGCGCCGGTCAGGTTGTCCTTGCCTGCCCCGCCAACCAGCACGTCGTCGCCGTTGTTTCCTCTGAGCGTATCGTCGCCGCCACCGCCATAGAGGGTGTCGTTCTCGGTTCCACCAATCAGCAGATCGTTGCCGGCAAACCCGCGCAGAATGTCATCGCCGCCCAGCCCTTGCAGATTGTCCGCAAAGTCGCTGCCACGGATCGTATTGCCGATATCGGTGCCGGCGATCGTGACGGCGTGCGTCGGACGCTGCCCAAAAATGACGTATTTGTTGTTCACCTCGATATCCGCCAGACCATCGCCATTTATGTCACCCAGCGCGGCAATGCTCGTGAGGAACTGGCCATCGAGGTGAAAGCGGATGCCGCTTGTGTCATCGTCTAGCGCCGCGGAGCTTGAGAGCGCATCGAAACCGGATGCGCGGCCGTACAGCACGAAAGCGTCGCCGCCCGACTGGAGTGTGCCCGCTATGTCGTCAAACCCATCGCCGTTGAAGTCTCCAATCGCACGAAGGTTCAGGCCCCAATCACCGATCTCAAACCCGCTGGTGCCGTGAAGGCCGTTCGGCCCGTTTGCCACCTGAAGATCAAAGTTCTTCTCGAACTGCGTGCGGCCGAATAATACGCCGTCCTTGATCAGCAGGTCGTCGTAACCGTCCGCATTGAAATCGCCCGCGGCCTTAACGCCAAAATCCGACGCAAAGCCGTTCGTTCCGTTGAGATTGGTGTACTGCTTGAATGCCACGCCAGAGCGGCCACCGAACACGACGCTGTTGGAGTTGAAGTCGACAGCCCAGTCCATAAAACCATCGCCATTGACGTCGCCGAGGCTCTTCGCATCGAAGCCCGACCGAGGATGGTTCTTGCCGCCGGTAAATAGGTTGCTCATTCCGGCGGTTGAGGCGAACTGTGACTGCCCCAGGGCTCTGTCGACGTTATGGCTTGTGTAATATCGGTGGCTGTAGGAGTCGTAGTAGTCGTACTCCGAGTGCATGTACAAATCGTCGAAGCCGTCGCCGGCCATGTCTTTCAGCGTTATTGACGCGAACGAGCCCCGAAAATCGTTGCTGGTGATGGTCGTCCCGTTGCTGCCATCGAGCTCCGATATATTTACCACCTCGCCGCCAAGGCCGCTGGCCTTTCCAAAGACAACCGAGGTGATGGCCGTGGAGTCGGAATCTCCGACATACTTAACCCCCATCACGGCTACATCGGCAAAGCCATCGCCGTTGATGTCTCCCACAGCGACATGCCCCCACGACTCGAAGGATGAGCCATCGTTGTGAATGGCAAAGCCTCCGCCTTGGGAAACCGCGGTGGCGGGATCGACCTCGGCGGAAAAGCCATTGGCCTTGCCGAACACCACATAGATGTTGCCGGCCCCATCCGACACGACAAAGTCGTTGAAGCCATCGCCGTTCACATCGGACGAAGCGTTCGGGCTGAGGCCCGGCGTGGAGACGGTAAAGCCGTTGTCACCGTTCAAGTGGGAAAGATCGAACACGGCGGCCGCCGGACCATTTTGCGCAGGCCCCGAGGTGATCAGAGGTCCGGCCGTCGCTGGCGACAGTGTTGTTGCCGACGGCAGAGCATTCGCGTTGACGTCAGCCAAATTCGTTCTGATGCCGTCAATCAACATCCGCCGAGCGGCTAGCGACATGGGGCCTCGTCGTTACTTCCTGAAAACTGACGAAAGATAGCGCAGGATTACAGTTGCGCAATACTTGCGCAGACGGCGCACGCTTTATGGATCGGCAGGAAGCCAGTGAGATGCCGATGTTTACGTCAGCATCAATACTTGCCGCTGCATCTGGAAGCACGGTGGTGGGCGGTGACGGGTTCGAACCGCCGACCCTATCGGTGTAAACGATATGCTCTACCAGCTGAGCTAACCGCCCGGTCCGGCGGGCTTATAAGCAGCATTCTGTCCGGATGCCAGTGCCGCGCGGCTGCTCGCCCCCCTGCCCGCCTGCCCCGCTAATCGTCCGCCTTCGCCGGCGGCAGTTTGGCGCCGCGGCGTGCGAGGGCTTCGCGGAGGAGGACTTCGATCTCGGCGTTGACGCTGCGCAGGTCGGCGGCGGCCAGGCGTTCGACCGCCGCAAGGACCTCTGGGCGGACTCGCAAAGCGAAAGCGCGTTTGTCCGGCGACGCCACGGTTCAGCTGTACAGGGTTCCGGTGTTGAGCACCGGCTGCGCATCGTGGTCGGAGCACAGGACCACCAGCAGGTTCGACACCATCTGCGCCTTGCGCTCTTCGTCGAGTTCGACGACGCGGCGTTCGCCGAGTTGGGAGAGCGCGTGCTCCACCATGCCGACGGCGCCTTCGACGATCAGTTTGCGCGCTTCGAGGATGGCTTGCGCCTGCTGGCGGCGGAGCATCGCGCCGGCGATCTCCGGCGCGTAAGCCAGGTGCGAGATGCGGGCATCGTCGATCGTGATGCCGGCGACGGCGACCCGTTCCTGCAGCTCGGTGCGGAGCACGCCGGCGACGTGATCGCCGGAGGCACGCAGGGTCGGTTCGGATTCTTCGCCGTGGTCGTAGGCGTAGGACGACGCGATGGCGCGGAGGCCGGTTTCGATCTGGATGTTCACGAAGTCGAGGTAGTTGTCGACGTCGAACGTCGCCTGCGCGGTGTCTTCGACATGCCAGACGACGTTGGCGGCGATCTCGATCGGGTTGCCGCGGTTGTCGTTCACCTTCAGCTTCTCGCTCGTCACGTTGCGGGCGCGCAGCGAAACCTTCTTGCGGCCGATCCAGAACGGCACCCAGCGCAGGCCCTGCGAGCGGTCGGTACTGAGATAGCGGCCAAACAGCGTGAGAACCGATGCCATGTTCGGCTGCAGCGTGTAGAAACCGCCGCCCCAGAACAGCGCGACGATGAAGAGCGCGATGCCGAACGGCGGGAATTCCATGAACAGGGCGAAGCTGCCGAGCAGCAGGAGCACCCAGACGATGGCCGCGAAGCCACCGGATGTGCCGCCGCCGCGGGTTTCGACCGATTTGTGGGTGGGTTGTTGTTGCGCTGCGCTGGACATGGTTGCCCGAGCCTCCCTCTGCGATACCACTACGATATAATAGTGATATCACTTTCTGGCAAGGCCCTGATGCGGGGGGATGCGGCTCAGTCGCTGCTAAGGACGAAGCGGTTGTCTTCGCTGTCTTTCATGATGACGAAGGTGCCCCACGGCTGCTTCTGCGGCGGGCCGTCGAACTCGACGCCGCGCTCGGAGAGCTGGCGGTATGTGGCTTCGACGTCATCGCAGGCGACGCTGCAGTTCATGCGCGAGCCGATGCGCCCCTCCTCCCCGTCCATCGTGAAGAGCACGACGCGGGTCTCCGCCTTGCCGATGCGCAGCTCGACCCAGCGGCGGCCGAGGCCCATCTCCTGATCGGTGGCGATCTTGAAGCCGAGCTTCTCGGTATAGAACTTCAGCGCCCGCGCGGTGTCGGCGACCGGGATGCTCATGAATTTCAGATGGGTGATCATGGAGGGGCTCGTTGCAAGGGGCGTGCTCCGGAGCGCTACGCGCGCGGGCTTGCGCGGACAAGCATCCCAACGCTTACTATAGTGATGGTTCGCAAAGCCCCACTGGACGACTATGTCGTCGAAACCCTGATGCCCGATCTGGTGGAGCACGATCACGCACCGTCGGCGTTCATCGTGTTCGTGAAGCTGTGGCATGCGAGCGGCGGACCGGGTCGCAAATATGCGGCGAGCCTTTCGACGCTCGCGGTCGAAACCGGATTGTCGAAGTCTTCGGTGCAGGCGGCGCTGCGGCGGCTGCGCAAGCGCGGCTATCTGAGCAGCAAGCACAGCGCACCGACCGCGATCCCGGTGCATACGGTGCTCGCACCGTGGCGACGCTGACTGCTCTTGCACGCGAGTAACCTATAGGTTACACACATCGCGATACGCATCGGAGATGCCTCGTGATCGGTCTGCGAGAAGAAGACGGCGCAAGGGTCGCCCGTGTCCGAAACAACATCCGCATCCAGGGGCGTATCGCGTGGTCGCTGCTGGCGGCGCTTGCAGTCATGTCGGCGATGTTCGTTGCGGTGCTCGAATTTCACATGCCGCTCGACAACGCCAGCCTTGTGGTGCTGGGCGTGCTTCTTTTGTGGCTCGCGATTGCGTTCTACAGCGGCCGCTCGTTTGCGCCCGGCGCGGACGATCAGGACGAACGTATCCTGCGCAAGACGATCGACGATCAGCATAAAAGCTGGCGCTGGCGGTATGCGCTGATCTTTTTCATCGTGACCGCGTTTGCCGGACTCGTGACATTCGCGCTGTCGCTGAGCGGCCTCCATCACACGATGGTGAGCGGCGATCCGGCGAGCGCGGGAACGTCGATCAACTTTGCCTGGTTCGCGATTCTGGCGGCGCTGCAGATCTGCTTCGGCCCGGACTTCGGCGTGCGCAGCCGCGCCTACCGCCGCGCGCTAAACGACGAACTCACGCGCATGATGCAGCGGCGCACGGCGATGTTCGGTTATGTGCTCTGCGTCGTTGTCCTGTGCACGTTGCTTGGCGTCACGGCGTTTCGGCCGCAATGGGGTCTCGTTGCGATGCCGGGTGCGATCGCCGCCGTGATCGTCTTGCCGGGGCTGTACTTCCTCGTCCTACAGTGGCGCGCGGGGCGCGATGGCTGAACGCCAGCTCGGCAACCGGATCAAGGAGAAGCGCGCGGAGCACGGCCTCACACAGGCCGAACTCGCGGCGCGCGCCGGCGTGTCGCGCAAGACCATCAACACCGTGGAGAACGAGGTGTTCGTGCCCTCGACCACGCTGGCCCTGACCCTGGCCGAGATATTGGACTGCGCGGTCGAGGACCTGTTCTTCCTGAAACCGGACTGAAGCGGCAGGACGCCAGGACGAAGCGCATGCAGCCCCGCAATCCGGCTTGGACTGCGAGGCCGCAGAGCGAAAGCACGGAAAATTAGTTCAAGGAGTCCTTGAGCTGCTTGCCAGGACGGAAGCGCGGCTGTTTGGATGGGGCGATGGTGATCTCCTCGCCGGTCTGCGGGTTGCGGCCTTTGCCGCCCTTACGCTCAGCCACGGCGAAAACGCCGAAGCCCGTCAGGCGGACTTCGTCGCCGGACTTCAGGGCGTCCTGAATGCAGTCGAATACGCCATCGACCGCCTTCTGCGCGTCCGCTTTGGCCAGACCGGTGCGGTCTGCGAGCTGCTGGACCAGTTCGTTCTTGTTCACGGACGGGCTCCTTTCATCGAGTCATCGTCAAAGTGCAGGAATGCTAACGGCTGCATCACTCGCGTCAAATCGAAAACCCAAGGAATCGGCGGGTTTTTCATGCAAAATGCCCAAAAAAGACGCGAGCCGGACGGGAAAGTTCCGATCCGGCCCGAGTGTTAACATTCTGACGTTTCGTCAGTCACAAGACGCCCCTCGCCGCTCAATCCGCATAGCGCAGCTCCAGAAGGTAGGTGCGCTGCGGGAAGGGGTGAAAGAGGAAGTACTGGTCGTTGTTCAGGTTGTCGACGCCAGCCGAGGCCGACCAGTGCTCGTCGATACGGTACTGCACCCGCGTGTCGACGACGAGATAGCTCGCAAAGCCCTGGAAGGTGTTGGCGACGATGTCCGAATTGTCGATCGTCCCGAAGGCGCGGTCGCTATAGCGCGCGGCGAGCGTGATGGTCCACGCGTCGTCGGGCCGGTAGGTCGCCGCGGCGGTCGCGCGCCACGGCGGCAGCTGCGGCGTGCGCTTGCCGACAGCGGTGGGCAGGATCGGATCGACCAGCGTGCGGCCGTCGGCATAGGTGACGCTGCCCGACAGCGAGAGGCCGTCCAACAGCACATCGTCCTGCTCGATCACCAGCTCGACACCGCGCGCCCGCGTGCGCGGCACGTTCTGGACGTAGTTGTAGAGCGTGGTCGATCCCAGCACGAGCGGTGCCGACTGCGAGACGAGCGCGTTGCTCACACGCTCCTGAAACAGCGATAGGCGCACGCGGCCGTCTTCGGTGGTGTGCACCGCGGACAGTTCGATGGAGTGCGCGTGCTCCGGCTTGAGGTTGGGATTGGGCACCGTCAGCACCGCGCCGGTGGTGATGGCCTGATAGAGCTCCGTCACCGTCGGCATGCGATAGGCGTCGCCGTAGGAGGCGCGGAGCGTCCAATCCTCCAGCGGCATCCACGCAAGCGAGGCTTTCGGCGAGATGAAGCTGCCCGAAAGTTTGGGCTGGTTGACGTTGAGCGGCGGCGTGATGGCGACGTTGAGACCGTCATAGGCGCGCCAGTCTTCGTAGCGCGCGCCGAGGGTCAGCCGCCATGACGGCGCGAACGACCAGATGTCCTGCAGCCACAGCGCATTCGTGGCGGTGCGGCCCTTGGCCTGCGTCGAGAGCGGTCCCGCGGCGCCGCCGATCCAGTCGGTGGTGGTGAACTTTGTCTGGCTGAAGGTTTCGGCGTCACGATGCGCGCCGAACGACAGGCCGTTGTCGCCCCAGCCATCCCACATCGCCTTGGCGTCGAGGGTGTACCAGCCGGTGCCATTGAGACGGTTGATCGTCCCTGCCCCGCCTGTGAGCGCCGTCGGCAACGCCGTGGTCGGCACACGCTGATTATCGGCGAGATAGGCGTAGTCGGTGCCGATGATCTCCCACTGGAAATCGCCCGGCGCCGATTTGAGCGACAGCGCCTGTGCCAGATGCGTCTGGTTCCAGCGATAGACGTTGTTGGAGAAGCTGCTGGCACCGATGGCGTAGTTGTAGCCGCCGATGTTCACGCTGCCCGAATAGACGGGCACGCCCGCTGCATCGCGCAGATAGCTCTCGGCTGCCGCCGTGTCGGCCTGGTGAAACAGGCTCGCGGTATAGGACGCCTGCCAGCCGTTGGCGAAGGCGTATGTCGCCTTTGCGGTGCCGGTGTCCTGCACCTGATGCTCGATGCCGCCGGCGCCGAGGATGGCAATCGGGGCACCGGTGCGGTTGAGGCCGGCGAACGCGCCGCTGACTGGCGTGCCTGCGCCGCTCGCCGCCACCGGCCGTGCCAAGGTCACGTAAGCGAGCGGCTGGCCCGTTGAGTCGAGGTGGTTCTCCGACAGGCGCCACGCGAAGGGGCCGCTGCGCCCGCCGACGCCAGCGGAGATCTGGCCGCCGTCATAGGTGTGGTCGGTACCGTACTGTTTGAACGGCTGAAACGTCGCGAGCGCGTGGCCATAGAGTTCGAAGTCCTCCGGCATGCGGGTGGTGATGTTCACCACCGCGCCGATGGAGTTGCCGGCATACTCCGCCGCGAACGGGCCGTAGAGCACGTCGATGGTCGCGATATCCTCAGGCTGGGCGATGCCAAAATGCGGCGAGGCGGTCGTGTTGTTGTTGCCGATCAGCGACGAGACAAGGATGCCGTCGGCGTAAAGCAGGCTGCGCGCCGATGCGCCCACGCCCGAGGTGCGCGTCGCGATCGGGTCCTGCGTGTCGCCATAGTGGCGTTTGCGCACGACGAGCGACGGCACGTATTTGAGCAGATCCTCCGTGTTGACGGCGTTGATCTGGGTGTGCGCGGTCTCTGCCGTCACATGCTCGATACTGTTGGGCAGAGCGCCTTCCTTGCGCTCCCCCGTGACGACGACGGTTTCGATGCCGCCGGACTTGGATGATCTGGACTCGGCGAACGCGCCGGAAGAACAAGCCGCCGCAATGGCGATGAGAGACGCGCCCGCGCGGACGCGTTGAGAAACGGACATGGAGGAATCCTCGCTGAAATACCGAAAGGCGTGCCGCAGCCTTCGCTGCGAGACGCCGCTGCACGCTGGATTTCAGACGGGAACGGGAGGACCGCGGGTGGAACGCGGCGCGTAGATATCGCCGCCGGTCGGCAGCGGATCGGGCTGCGGCGGTTCGAGCGATGCAAAGAGCGCGGATGGCGCGGTGAACGAAACATCGCCGGTGGGCGCCGCGAAATGCGCCGCCGCGGCGAAGGGACAGATGTCGTGTGCGCGGCCGCTGTCCTGACCGTTGCGTTGCTGCTTCTGGAGCGAACCCTTTGCGTCGACCGTGACGCCACCATCCATCGTACAGATGATGAGCGGCGCGCCGTTGGCGGCGACGTTGGGCATCCAGCCCGCGGGGACGAACGCGCGCGCCAGCATCGCGGCGAGCGCGACGTACACGGCAACAAGGCGCAGTGCGTTCTTCATGAACCCCTCGGCCGGGAACCTGACGACGGGGCGCGGCGCAGACAAGCGTGGTGGTGTCGCACGAACCCCAGCGGGGTATCGCAAAACACCAAGATCGCCAAAACGAAAGAGCCCGGAGATCGCTCTCCGGGCTCTTCGTTTGTCGTTTCGAGACGGTTAGTGCGTCACGACCGCATCGTCGCCGACCGGGGCAACCGCGGCCGTGGCAACCACCGGAACATCGTCCGACGGCTCTTCCCAGCTGATCGCTTCCGGCACGCGCACCAGCGCAACCTTGAGGACTTCCTCGACCGTGGAGACGGGGATGATCTTCAGCCCCTGCTTCACGTTCTCGGGAATCTCCGCGAGATCCTTCTCGTTGTCCTTCGGGATCAGCACCGTGGTGATGCCGGCACGAAGGGCCGCGAGCAGTTTCTCTTTCAGGCCGCCGATCGGCAGGACACGGCCACGCAGGGTGACCTCACCCGTCATCGCAACATCGCGGCGCACCGGAATGCCGGTGATGACCGAGATGATCGCGGTCGCCATCGCGGCGCCGGCCGACGGACCGTCCTTCGGCGTCGCGCCTTCCGGCACGTGCACGTGGATGTCCACCTTGTCGAAGCGCGGCGGCTTGATGCCGAAGCTGGTTGCCTTGCTGCGGACGAACGAGCGGGCGGCGTCGATGGATTCCTTCATCACATCGCCGAGCTTGCCGGTCGTCTGCATGCGGCCGCGGCCCGGAAGCATGACGGATTCGATCTGCAGCGTGTCGCCGCCGACTTCCGTCCATGCGAGGCCCGTGACCACACCGACCTGATCTTCGCCCTCGACTTCGCCATAGCGGAATTTCCGCACGCCGGCGTAGGTGTCGAGGTTGTCAGACGTCACTTCGACCGAGGTCTGCTTGCCGGAGACGATGTCTTTCACCGCTTTGCGGGTAAGGTTCGCGATCTCGCGCTCCAGGCTACGAACGCCCGCTTCGCGGGTGTGGTAGCGGATGAGGTCGCGCAGCGCGGCGTCGGTGATCTTCCACTCGCCGTCCTTCAGACCGTGCGCCTGCACCTCTTTCGAGATGAGATGGCGCTTGGCGATCTCCACCTTCTCATCCTCGGTGTAACCGGGGATGCGGATGATCTCCATGCGGTCCATCAGCGGGCCAGGCATACGCAGGCTGTTCGCGGTGGTGATGAACATCACGTCCGACAGGTCGAAATCGACCTCCAGATAGTGGTCGTTGAACGTGTTGTTCTGCTCCGGATCCAGCACCTCGAGCAGCGCCGAAGACGGATCGCCGCGATAATCGGCGCCGAGCTTGTCGATCTCGTCGAGCAGGAACAGCGGGTTCGCACTCTTCGCCTTCTTCATCGACTGGATGACCTTGCCGGGCATCGAACCGATGTAGGTGCGGCGGTGACCGCGGATTTCCGCTTCATCGCGCACGCCGCCGAGCGACATGCGGACATACTCACGCCCCGTCGCTTTCGCGATCGACTTGGCGAGCGAGGTCTTGCCGACGCCCGGAGGGCCGACGAGGCAGAGGATCGGACCTTTCATCTTGCCGGCGCGCTGCTGCACCGCGAGATATTCGAGGATGCGTTCCTTGACCTTCTCCAGACCGTAGTGGTCGTCGTTGAGCACCTGCTCGGCGGCAACGATGTCACGACGGACTTTCGACTTCTTGCCCCACGGGAGCGAGAGCATCCAGTCGAGGTAGTTGCGCACCACCGTCGCTTCGGCGCTCATCGGCGACATGGAGCGGAGCTTCTTCAGCTCGGCCATCGCCTTGTCGCGCGCTTCCTTCGACAGTTTGGTCTTGCGAATGCGCTCCTCGAGCTCATTCATCTCGTCGCGGCCTTCTTCGCCTTCGCCGAGTTCCTTCTGGATCGCCTTGAGCTGTTCGTTGAGGTAGTACTCGCGCTGCGTCTTCTCCATCTGGCGCTTCACGCGGGTGCGGATCTTCCGCTCCACCTGCAGCACCGAGACTTCGTTCTCGATCAGCGACAGCACCTTCTCCAGACGCTCAGCGGTATTGAGCGTCTCGAGCAGCGCCTGACGATCCTGGATTTTCACCGACAGATGCGAAGCGACCGTGTCGGCGAGCTTCGCGGCATCTTCGATTTGCGCAACGGACGCCAGCGTCTCGGCCGGCACCTTCTTGTTGAGCTTGATGTAGCTCTCGAAGTTGGCCTTCGTCGTGCGGACGAGCGCTTCGGTCTCGCGCGCTTCGCCGACGCTGTCCGGAATCTTCTCGATCGTCGCCTGGAAGAAATCGCTGCGCGGAATGAAGCCGGTCACCTTGGCGCGGCCCTTGCCTTCGACGAGAACGCGCACGGTCTGGTCGGGAAGCTTCAGCAGCTGCAGCACGGTTGCGAGCGTGCCGATGGTGTGAAGGCCATCGGTCGTCGGCTCGTCTTCGGCCGCGTTCTTCTGCGTCAGCAGCAGAATTTGTTTGTCCTCGTTCATCACCTCTTCGAGCGCGCGGACGGACTTCTCGCGGCCAACGAAGAGCGGAACGATCATGTGTGGAAACACGACGATATCGCGGAGCGGAAGCACCGGCACCGGTATGTTCAGAACACCTTTAGGCTGTTCGGGATTGTCAGACATCTGTTTCTCCTACCGGCTGTAGTTTCCACCCTCGCCGGTTGATATTGGGTTCTAAACCCCTTCTGGGCATTCAGTTCCCGGTGTTGAGCCTCCCTTCTGGGCCGACTCTTGGATGTGTTAACGTGGGCGCTCTGCCCAGTCGTTTCAAGAGATTAACAAAGCACAGCCTGCGCGTCCGCGCTTTGCGCAACATCAAGCCGCGCAAAATGACGCTTCATCATGAATGGCTGTTCAGAATAACTGCCTTACGACGCGGTTTTCTGCTGCGCTTCACCCTTGTCCGAGTAGGTGTATAGCGGGCGCGATTTGCCGTCGACGACGTCCGACGTGATGACCACTTCCTGCACGCCGTTGAGCGTCGGAAGTTCGAACATCGTTTCCAGCAGCATCCCTTCCATAATGGAACGGAGACCACGGGCGCCGGTCTTGCGCTGGATCGCCCTGCGAGCGATCGCGTGCAGCGCTTCGTCCTGATAGCGCAGTTTCACGCCTTCCATCTCGAACATGCGCTGATACTGCTTCGCCAGCGCGTTCTTCGGGCGGGTGAGGATTTCCATCAGCGCTTCTTCGGTGAGATCGCCAAGCGTGGCGAGCACCGGCACGCGGCCGATGAATTCCGGGATGAGGCCGAACTTCAGAAGATCTTCCGGCTCCACGTCGCGCAGGAGTTCGCCGGTGCCGCGCTCATCCGGGCCGCGCACATTGGCGCCAAAGCCCATCGAGCTGCCCTGCGTGCGCTGCGCGATGATCTTGTCGAGGCCGGCAAACGCGCCGCCGACGATGAAGAGGATATTGGTGGTGTCGACCTGCAGGAATTCCTGCTGCGGATGCTTGCGGCCACCCTGCGGCGGGACGCTGGCAACCGTGCCTTCCATGATCTTCAGCAGCGCCTGCTGCACGCCTTCGCCCGACACATCGCGCGTGATCGACGGGTTGTCAGACTTGCGGCTGATCTTGTCGACTTCGTCGATGTAGACGATGCCGCGCTGCGCACGCTCGACGTTGTAGTCGGCGGCCTGGAGCAGCTTGAGGATGATGTTCTCGACGTCCTCACCGACGTAACCGGCTTCGGTCAGCGTCGTGGCGTCGGCCATCGTGAACGGCACATCGAGGATGCGGGCGAGCGTCTGCGCGAGCAGCGTCTTGCCGCAGCCGGTCGGGCCGATCAGCATGATGTTGGATTTCGCGAGCTCGACGTCCTGGTTTTTGCCGCCAGCGTTGATGCGCTTGTAGTGATTGTGGACAGCGACGCTGAGCACCTTCTTGGCGTGCGACTGGCCGACCACGTAGTCGTCGAGGACCTTGAAGATTTCCTGCGGTGTGGGGACGCCTTCACGGCTCTTCAGGAAGGAGGTCTTGTTCTCCTCCCGGATGATTTCCATGCAGAGTTCGACGCACTCGTCGCAGATGAAGACAGTCGGGCCCGCGATCAGCTTGCGGACCTCGTGCTGGCTCTTACCGCAGAAGGAGCAGTAGAGCGTGTTCTTGTTTTCGCCGCCGCCAGCCTTGCTCATGGGACCTCTATCGACACACCCTAACGGACCTAACGGGTTCGACTGCACGAACCACGCCAACTTCCGGAATTCTGCCCCTCGCCTCGTATTCGACCACGGTAGGGCAAACCCGATCAAGATTTGTTTAATCCCGTGGAACCCTGGATTTCCGCCAGTTTTCTACGGAATCGCCGAGTCGGAACTTTCCGAACGGCCATTCATCACGTCGTCAATCAACCCGAATTGCTTCGCTTCCTCGGGGGTTAGATAGGTATCGCGGTCGAGCAGTTTTTCAACCGCCTCCACCGACTGTCCCGTGTGTTTCGCGTAAATCTCGTTCAGGCGGCGCTTCAGCTTGAGCACTTCCTGGGCGTGGCGGGCGATGTCGCCAGCCTGACCATAGAACGAGGCGCTCGGCTGATGCACCACGACGCGGGCGTTCGGCAGCGCGAAACGGTGGCCCTTCTGACCCGAGCAGAGCAGCAGCGACGCCGCGCTCGCCGCCTGGCCGATGCACAGCGTGTGCACTTCCGGGCGGATGTATTGCATCGTGTCGTACATCGCGAGACCGGCGGTGACGACGCCGCCCGGCGAGTTGATGTACATGTGAATTTCCTTCTTCGGATTCTCGGCTTCGAGAAACAGAAGCTGCGCGGTGATTAGGCTGGCGCCGTAGTCTTCCACCGGGCCGGTGATGAAGATCACGCGCTCTTTCAACAGGCGCGAGTAGATGTCGTAAGCTCGTTCGCCGCGTGAGGTCTGCTCGACCACCATCGGCACAAGCGTATTCATATAAACGTCGCGAGGGTCCTTCATGGGACTTCCTGATTCGTGAGAATTGAGCCTAGGGCGCGGATAAACCCTGTCAATTGTTGATATAGAAGGTTTGGTGACGGGTTTCGACCATGCAGAGTGGAGGGATAAATCCAAGCGAAACGTTAATTCGCCTGTGCCATTTCGCAGCGGGTCAGCCCTGCTCCACCGCGTAGCCACTTTCCCGCCACGCTTTCATTCCCCCATCGAGCGCCACGGCGCGCATAAAACCCAGTTCCCGCAGCGTCGCGGCGGCCAAAGTCGAGATTTTCCCGAACTCGCAATAGACCACAATCCGCATCGTGGGATCGGGCAGATCGTCGTTTACCCGTAGTTCCAGCTGGCCGCGCGGAAGATGACGCGCCGTCGGCAAATGGCCGGCGGAATACGCGTCCTTTTCGCGCACATCCAGAACAATGAGATCGTTCGGACGCCCAGCAAGGCGCGTCTGCAGCTCGCTCTGTGCCATGAAGGGAACGGCGTTCGTCGCGTCCGACAGCAGCTGCATCACCGTTTTGCCGCCGCTCATGTTGGTGCGCAGCGCTTCGGTGAGATGCGTCGGCGCCGACAGATTGAGGTGCTGCATCATGTCGACGAACTCCGCACGCTCGCGCTTCTGCAGGCGCGGATTGTTCGCGATCTCGTCGCCGATGGTGGAGTGACTGCGGCCCTTGTAGTCGTGCGCCGGATAGACGAGCAGCGCGGGATTGAGCTTGAGCAACTTGCCGAACAGGCTTTCGTAGAGTTGCAACGGATCGCCGGTCGGCAGATCGCTGCGCCCTGTCCCGCCGATGAGCAGCGTGTCGCCGGTGAAGACGCGATCCGCCATCACAAGGCACATCGAGTCGCGCGTATGCCCCGGCGTGTGCAGCGCTGAGATCTTCAGATTGCCCACTGAAAGCATGTCGCCATCGTCCATGCGCAGGCTGGCGAACGGCGCCGCGCTGTCGCGGTGCATGACCACCGGCACATCGAGTTCTTCGGCGATCTGTTTGGTGGCGGAGAAATGGTCGGCATGGGTGTGGGTGTCGATCACGAAGCGGATCCGCAGGCCATCGCGCATCGCCAGCGCCCGGTAACGGTCGATCTGGCGCACTTCCGGGTCGATCAGCACCGCGGAACAGGTTTCCGCGCAGCCCACCAGATAGGATTGGCAGCCGCCACCCGTGACGACCTGTTCGAAGATCATGACTCACTCCAGCCCGAAGCGACGGGGGAAGCTTACCACAGACGGGACCTCTGGCTTGCAGTATCCTATCCAGGGGGATAGGATTTGGCATGAAGAAAGCCGCCGCCGCGCACCAGCACCAATCACACGCCGCCATTGTTACACGGCTGAAACGTGCCGAGGGTCACCTGCGCTCGACCATCGAGATGATTGAGAACGGTCGCGCCTGTCTCGACATCGCCCAGCAGCTTCATGCGGTGGATGCGGCGATTGGCAACGCGAAACGCGAACTGATCCACGATCATATCCAGCACTGCCTGGACGGATCGGGAAAGACGATATCGGCCGGCGACGCGCTGCGCGAACTCAAAGAACTCTCGAAGTATCTCGGCTGACATGAACGCCCCTCTCCTCCTCTCGATCGTCGCCGGCGGGTTTGTCGTCGCGTTTTTCCACGCCGCGATCCCGACGCACTGGCTGCCCTTCGTGCTGACCGCGCGGGTGCAGGGCTGGAGCCGCAGCCGAACCTTGGGCGTCACGGCGATCGCCGGCAGCGGGCATGTGGCGTTCACGACCTTGCTGGGCGTTCTGATCGTCGGCCTCGGCATGGAA
>DATAHD010000530.1:0-4066 GCA_036263395.1 Rhizomicrobium sp.
AGCGATTCCGCCCAGCCGAGCGCGTCGAGATAATCTTCCAGCGCCAGCATCGACGGCGTGTTGATCGTCTCGCCTTCGAAGATGCCTTCGTTGAGCTTGCCGCCCTTGGTCATGCGGAAGATCTTCGGCATCGGCCATGGCGGGGTGTAGCTCTCCAGCCGCTCCACCGCTTTCGGCGACAGCACGAGCATGCCGTGCGCCGCTTCGCCGCCGAGCACCTTCTGCCAGGAGAAGGTCACGACATCGAGCTTGTCCCACGGCAGGTTCATCGCGAACGCGGCGCTGGTCGCGTCGCAGATCGTGAGGCCTTCGCGCTTGTCCGAGATCCAGTCGCCGTCCGGCACGCGCACGCCGCTGGTCGTGCCGTTCCACAGGAAGACGACGTCATGCGTCGGATCGGCCTGCGTCATATCGGGTAGTTCGCCGTAGCCCGCCTTGATGACGCGCGCGTCTTTCAGCTTCAGCTGCTTGATGACGTCCGTCACCCAGTCTTCGCCGAAGCTTTCCCACGCGAACGCATCGACGGGGCGCGGGCCGAGCATCGACCACAGCGCCATTTCGACGGCGCCGGTGTCCGATGCGGGCACGATGCCGACACGATAGCCGTCGGGAATGCCGAGCAGCGTCTTCGTGCGATCGATCGCGTCTTTCAGTTTGGCTTTGCCAGGTTTCGAACGGTGCGACCGTCCGAGCAGTGCGCCGTTGAGCGCTTCAGGTGTCCATCCCGGCCGCTTGGCACAGGGTCCGGACGAAAAAAAAGGCCGTGCAGGGCGCACGGCCGGCATATTACCGGTCATATCGACATTCCTTCCAGAATGTTCGCACCGCGTTGGGGCGGTGTGGCCCGACGCCGATATAGGGATTCGCGAAGCGGGGGTCAACGCGCTAGCGTGAGATATTCTGTCATAGGGGATTGTACGATGAAGAATGTGTTGCCCGGCGCTGCGTTCGCCATGGCGTTGCTGGTTTCGTCACAAGCGTTTGCCGGAACTGTCATTTCCGATCCGGTGGCCTTCATCAAATCGGTTTATGCAGCGGAGCAATCCGGCAAGGCGCCGCCCGACGACATCAACACGCCGCGGCTGCAGGCGCTTTATGACTTGAACACCAAAGAGTTCGGCAGCGACGAAGTCGGCCGCATCGACTTCGACATTTATATGAACGCGCAGGACGGCACGATCACCGATGTGAAGGTGAAAGGCGTGCCGGTGGAGAAAGGCCCGAACCGCGAAGTAGTGATCGCGAACTTCAAGAACGAGGGCAAGCCCCAGGAAATCCATTTCTATTTCGAGAAAGGGAAGGGCGGCTGGAAACTGGACGACGCGCGCAGCACGAAGGGCGAGACGTGGACCTTGTCGCTGATCCTGAAATACGGCTGGGACGGCGCGCAGTAATGCTCGCGGAACTTGCGCGGCGCGGATACGTTCCCTTGGTCTCAACCCCAAAGGCCGCGCCATGACCATTTCCTCGCAGACGCCGGATGTGCCCGAACTGAACATCGCGACCGACAAGGTTGCCTTCATTGTGGAGAAGGCGCGCGAGTTCGACGTCAAGGAAGGAGACAGCGATCCGGACGAAGGCTCCAACGCCATCGACGATGGCAATGCCGACGTGTTGGAAGACAATGGCGAAGATCCGGTGCGCGAAGAACTGGTGTCTTTCATCAACGACCTGAACACTGACGAGAAGGCGGAACTGGTCGCGCTCGCCTGGGTCGGCCGCGGCACCTACACGGTCGACGACTGGGCCGAGGCGGTGAGCACCGCGCGCAGCGAGCACGGCCGGCACACCGCAAAGTATCTGCTCGAGATGCCGCTGCTCAGCGACTATCTCGAAGACGGCCTTGCCGAATTCGGCGAAGGCATCGTCGATGACGGCGACGAACGCGAAGGCGTCGACAGTGAGAACGAGCCGCTCGGCAATATGGAAGACAAGAACTAGGGCATCCCCACGCCGTCGGCATGGCGCACCGGAATGCCGGCGGGATCGAAGCCCTCCAGACAGAACACGTTTACGCCATACGAATCCGGCACCATGCGTTTGCGATGGAAGGGATAGATGCCGCACGTCTTGCAGAAGTAGTGCTTCGCCGTGTGGGTATGGAATTGATAGAGCGTCAGGTTCTCTTCGCCCGCCAGCAGTCTGAAGCGGCTCTCATGTACCTGCACCATCAGCGCGTTCTTGCGGCGGCAGATGGAGCAGTCGCATTGCGTGAGTTCGGGAAAGTCGCTCGCGATCTCGAACTGCACCGCGCCGCAGTGGCAGCTGCCTTTGAACGTCTGCATCGCGCTCACACCGTGATCTCCGCCGTCATATAGAGCGCACAGGGTCCCGACAGGATGGTGCGATCGCCGTCGACCACGCAGCCGACATCGCCGCCACGTGGGCTGACCTGCCGTGCCTTGAGCGTCGCCTTGCCAAGCCGCTTGGCCCAGAACGGCGCCAGCGCGCAATGCGCCGAGCCGGTCACCGGATCTTCCGGCACGCCTTTCTCGGGCGCGAAGAAACGGGAGATGAAGTCATAGCCCTGATCGCCCGGCGCGGTGACGATGAGGCCCCACACACCGGCGCCGCGCAGAACCGCGCCGACGCTGCCGCAATCCTTGATCCCGCGCACCACCGCCGGATCGTCCCACAACGCCACGACATAGCGGCCCTTGTAGATTTCCTTCGGCGCCGGCACCCCCAACGCTTCGGCAATCTCCGCCGCAAAGCCTTTGCGGTCGAACGGCTCGACACTGTCCGACGGCATCGACATCACATGCCGCCCATCGCGGCCGCGCTGCACCGTGAGCGTGCCGGAGCGCGTCGAGAACGCGACCGTCTTCAATTCGGGCTCCAGCTTCTCGAACAACAGCCAGGCACTGGCGAGCGTGGCGTGGCCGCAGAGATCGACCTCCGCCTCCGGCGTGAACCAGCGCAAGTCGTAGCGGCCTTCGCCGGTCTTCACGAAGTACGCGGTCTCGGCGAGATTGTTCTCGTTGGCGATGCGTTGCATCAGCCCGGCATCGATCCATGTCTCGAGGGGAACGATGGCAGCCGGATTGCCCTCCAGCACCTTGTTCGCAAACGCATCGATCTGCCAAAGCTTGAACTGCATCGTCATCTCCACCTTCGGGAAGAGACGTTACGCGCATATGCAAAAGCCGGAATGCGTTTGAACGCATACCGGCTCTGCACAACAATCGAAAAGGTCTTAGACGCGCGCTTCGAGCGTCTGGCTGCGCTTGGCGGCGAGGTTGGCCTTCATCCGCTGCTGCAGCTTCTCGAACGCGCGCACTTCGATCTGGCGCACGCGCTCGCGGGAGACGCCATACTTCTGCGACAGGTCTTCCAAGGTCGCCGGGTCGTCGGCGAGGCGGCGGGCCTGGATGATCTCACGCTCGCGATCGGTCAGTTCGCCCAGGGCGCTCGTCAGAAGATCGTGGCGTTCGCCCATCTCTTCCGTTTCCGCCATGCGGGTTTCCTGATCCATCGTGTCGTCCTGCAGCCAATCCTGCCACTCGGACTCCGACTCCGAACGCAGCGGGGCATTGAGCGACGAGTCCGGACCGGACAGACGCCGGTTCATGTTCGTCACTTCCTGCTCGCTGACGCCAAGCTTGGTCGCGATCTCCGCCGTATGCTCCGGCGTCAGGTCGCCTTCCTCGATCGCGTTGATCTTGGTCTTCGCCTTGCGCAGGTTGAAGAACAGCTTCTTCTGCGCCGCCGTGGTGCCCATCTTCACAAGGCTCCACGAACGCAGGATGTATTCCTGGATCGAGGCGCGGATCCACCACATCGCATAGGTCGCAAGGCGGAAGCCTTTGTCCGGCTCGAACCGGCGCACCGCCTGCATCAGGCCGACATTGCCTTCGGCCACGATCTCGGACACCGGCAGGCCGTAGCCGCGGTAGCCCATCGCGATCTTGGCGACGAGGCGCAAATGGCTGTTCACGAGTTTCGCGGCGGCTTCCGGATCCTCATGTTCTTTCCAGGCCTTGGCGGCCATGTATTCTTCTTCCGGCTCCAGAAGGGGAAACTTCCGGATCTCGGTCAGGTAGCGGGATAGTCCGCCTTCGCCCTG
>DATAHD010000531.1:0-8525 GCA_036263395.1 Rhizomicrobium sp.
GAAGAACAGGAACAGGATTTTCAGGACGAACCAGATGATGCCCGGCACGAGCGTGAACGGCGCGATGTTCAGCGGCGGCAACCAGCCACCGAGGAACAGGATCGTCATCATCCCGCACAGCATCATCACGTTGATATATTCGCCGAGGAAGAACAACAGGAACGGCGTTGCCGAGTATTCGACCATGAAGCCGGCGACGAGTTCGGACTCCGCTTCGAGCAGGTCGAAGGGCGGACGCTGGGTTTCGGCGAGGGCCGAGATGAAGAAGATCACCAGCATCGGGAACAGGATGCCGAAGGCGTACCAATGGCCGATGGCGAAGACGCCGGTCGTCGCCTGGGACATCACGATCTGCGACAGGTTCAGCGAACCGGCGAACAGCAGCACCGTGATGATGACGAAGCCGATGGAGACTTCATACGACACCATCTGTGCCGCGGCGCGCAGGGCCGACAGGAATGGGTATTTGGAGTTCGACGCCCAGCCCGCGATCAGCACGCCGTAAACGCCGAGCGAGGAGATCGCGAAGACGTAGAGGATGCCGACATTGATGTTGGCGACGACCCAGTTGGCATTCACCGGCACCACCGCCCACGCCGCGAAGGCGAGCGTTGCGGTGACGAGCGGTGCGATGAGGAACAGCACCTTATTGGCACCGGCCGGGATGATCGGTTCCTTCAGGAAGAACTTGAACGCGTCGGCGATGGTTTGCAGGACGCCGAAGATGCCGACGACATTGGGACCGCGCCGCATCTGCACCGCCGCCCAGATCTTGCGGTCGGCCAGAATGAAGAGTGCCACCGAAACGGCGAGCACCAGCACCATGACGAGGATGAGGACGCCGTAGCTGAGCAGGTACGCCCAGCCCCACGGCAGATCGATGCCGAAGGCAGCCTTGAACAACCAGGTGAAGAAGTCGAACAGCGCCATCGGTTACTCCGCCGCCATCTTTGAAGCGCCGGTGACGAACGTGCGGCTGCATTCGGCCATCGTCACGCTCGCGCGCGCGATGGGGTTGGTCAGGTAGAAGTCGCGGATCGGCGATGCCAGCGGCTTGCCGCCGTCAATCGCACCAGCCGTGCCGACGTTGTTCCAGACGTTTGCGTCGGCGCCGGTGTGAACCGCCGCTTCGTTGCGGGTGCCGAGTGCCGGAGCGTCGGCGACCATCGCCTTGCGCAGCGCGCCTGCGTCGTCATAGGGCAGCGTCTTGCCGAGCACTTCAGAGAGTGCACGCAGGATGGCCCAGTCTTCCTTCGCTTCGCCTGGTGGGAACGTCGCCTTCTTCGTCATCTGCACGCGGCCTTCGAAGTTGGCGTAGGTGCCGTCCTTCTCCGTGTAAGCGGCGCCCGGGAGAATTACGTTCGCGGCGTGTGCGCCGGCGTCACCATGGGTGCCCTGATAGACGACGAACGCGCCGCCGAGCAGCTTGTTCTCGAACTCATCGGCGCCGAGGAGGTAGACGAACTCGACCTCGCCCTTCGAAGCGCCATTGAGAATGCCCGCCACATCGCGGCCGCCCTCGCCCGGCACCATGCCGAGATCGAGTGCCGCCACGCGGCTGGCCGCCGTGTGCAGGACGTTGAAACCGTTCCAGCCGCCTTCGGCCGCGCTGCCCGCCGGGCCGATGGCGCCGACATTCATCGCGAGCTGTGCTGCGGCTTTCAGAATCGCGCCGCCATCTTCGCGGGCGAGTGCGCCGGGACCGACGATGATCATCGGACGCTTGGCGTCTTTCAGGACCTTCGCGAAATCGTGGCTGCCGTCGCTGAGCTTTGCGAGCGCATCAGCGCCACCGAGCTGCGTGACCGGATAGGTGAGATCGATCGCTTCGCCGATGTTCGCGACCTTGAGGCCGTTCGTCCACGCCTTGCGGATGCGGGCGTTGAGCACCGGCGCTTCCCAGCGCGGGTTGGTGCCGATCAACAGCAGTGCGTCGGCATCTTCGACACCGGCGATGGTGGAGTTGAACAGATACGACGGACGCGGACCGGCGGAGAGTTTCACGCCGTCCTGACGGCAATCGATGCTCTTCACGCCAAGTGAACCCATCAGGTCCTTCAGTGCCTTGATCTCTTCCGCCGCCGCGAGGTCACCGACTATGGCGGCCATCTTCGACGGATCGGTCTTGGCAACCGCGGCTGCGATGGCGGCGAAGGCTTCGCCCCACGTCGCCGGCTGCAGCTTGCCGCCCTTGCGGACGTACGGGCGATCCAGACGCTGGCGCGAGAGACCATCGCAGGCATGACGCGCCTTGTCGCTGATCCACTCCTCGTTCACGTCTTCATTGAGACGCGGCAGCACGCGCATGACCTGACGGCCGCGGGTATCGACACGGATGTTGCAGCCCTGCGCGTCCATCACGTCGATGGATTCCGTTTTGCCCAATTCCCACGGACGGGCGTTGAAGGCATATGGCTTCGAGGTCAGCGCACCGACGGGGCAGAGGTCGACCACGTTGCCGGAGAGTTCGCTTTCGAACGCCTTCTCCAGATAGGTCGTGATCTCCATGTCCTCACCGCGGCCGGTGGCGCCGAGATCGGGCACGCCAGCGACTTCGGTCGCAAAGCGGACGCAGCGCGTGCACTGGATACAGCGGGTCATGATCGTCTTGACCAGCGGGCCCATGTACTTGTCTTCGACGGCGCGCTTGTTCTCGTTGTAGCGGTGGAAGGCGGCGCGGCCGTAGCCCATCGCCTGATCTTGCAGATCGCACTCGCCGCCCTGATCGCAAATCGGGCAATCGAGCGGATGGTTGATGAGCAGGAACTCCATCACGCCTTCGCGCGCTTTCTTCACGTAAGGCGACTTGGTGTTGATCTTGGCCGGTGTGCCGTCGCGGTTCGGGAAGATGTCCCGCACCTGCAGCGCACAGGACGCCTGCGGCTTCGGTGCACCGACCCACTCGACGAGACACATGCGGCAGTTGCCCGCGATCGACAGACGCTCGTGATAGCAGAAGCGCGGAATCTCGGCGCCCGTCATCTCGCACGCCTGAAGCAGCGTGAGATTGTCGTCGGCCTCGACTTCTTGTCCGTCGATGATGAGTTTACGAGAGGGCATTGCTTGCCTCAGCAGATTGGGTGGCGTGAACCGGAGAAGGCTGGGCCTTTCCGGCATCCAATTCCTGAAGATCTTTTTTCCAGCTGTCAGGCAAATCGACACCCTCCTGCTGCTCAAAATAGCGGTAAGCGTGCTCGAACCGCTTCGAAACAATCGTTCTGACATCGGGCGTGATTTTCGGCGTCGAAGTCTTCGCAGCCGTGTTTTTGCCCCGTTGATCGAACACTGCCGGCTTGTAGGGGATATCGATGAAAGCGCACAGCCGCTCGATGGCGCCAGGCGTGAAAAGGCGCTCGAAAAATTCAATGTGCACCCGCTCCTTCGGAACGACCGAATAAAGTTCGGTCAGGGTACGTCCGTAATCCGATTTCAGCACGTAGTCGTTGTTTTCGAGTGCGGCCTCAAGCTCCTGGGCCTTGCCCTTCTTTTGGTAGAACTGGAAATGCGACCAGAACCGGTCGGCCGGGTTTCTCACCACAAACACGAAACGAACGTCGTTGGTAAGACCGTTCATCTCCGCGAAGGCGTTTCGATCGAGCACCGAATACTGCGGCGTGAACTCCGCGACGATGTTTCGCCGCCCGCGATTTTTGAGGAAGAAACTGCGATAGGCTTCCAGATTGGAACCAATCATCAGGCGTTCGGCGACATCGCGGACGACCGATAGTTTCTGCTTGAACCGCTCCGCGTCTTCCTCTTCGAGCGCTTTCTTGGCGTTGCGCAGCCGTCGTTCGAGCAGATCGAGACGGCCGTCATTGATCCACTCCTGGGAGCGTGGCCGATGCCGCGCATCGAAGAAGTGCCATTCCTTGAGGCCTGAGCAATACACTTCTTCCCGCGTGCGCAGATAGGAGTACGTCCACCCCGAACCAGCGCGCATTGCACCGACGCCCATGACGAACCGTGTATCGTCGTCCGACACCATTTCGGCGGGCGGCGCTGCCACAACGTCACTGAGGGCGGGCGAGTTTTCGGCCATTACGCGCACCGCTTCTCTTGCCAAAGTTTGGCGGCTGGCGCCGCTTTCCAGCCGAACGCGTAGTCCGTCGAGCCGTTGGCAATCAGGTGGTCGAGACGCCCCTGCGCCTCTTCCGTGGTTGGAATATGATCGTCTTCAATCCACCACATCACGAAGGTCGGCGCGCCGGGCGTTTCGAACCATTCGTGTTTGCGGTTGTAGATTTTCGCGTGCGCCGTCTGCCAGACGAACTTTTCGAGCGTCTCGATGCTCTCCCAGACCGTCAGGTTCAGCGCCATCGTTTCATCGCCCGGCATGGTGAGGGCGGTGGCGTCGTTGGTGCCCTCCGCCTTCAGGCGCCAGACGAAACCCGGCATACGCTCCGCCATCGCGTTGATACGGTCGAGATTGGCAAAGAAATCCGCCATGCGCGGATCGCCCTTCCCGCCTTTCAACCGGCCGATGTTGAGCTGCGCCAGATGCATCGGTTATTCCGCCGCCACTTTCTGCGCCTGACGATCGGCGATGCGCCGTTCGATCTCAGGGCGGAAGTGACGGATCAGGCCCTGGATCGGCCACGGGGCGGCATCGCCGAGGCCGCAGATCGTGTGGCCTTCGCACTGCTTGCCGACTTCCCACAGCAGATCGATGTCTTCGACACGGGCGTCGCCGGTTTCGAGACGCTTCATCATGCGCCACATCCAGCCCGTGCCTTCGCGGCACGGCGTGCACTGGCCGCAGCTCTCATGCTTATAGAAGTAGGCGAAGCGCGCGACCGTTTTGATGAGGTCGGTGTTCTTGTCCATCACGATGACGGCGGCGGTGCCGAGCGAGGAGTTCACGGCCTTCAGCGCATCGAAGTCCATGATGACCTCATCACACACCGACTTCGGGATCATCGGGCACGACGCGCCACCGGGGATGACGGCGAGCAGGTTGTCCCAGCCGCCGCGCACGCCACCGGCATACTTCTCGATCAATTCCTTCATCGGGATGCCGAGCGACTCTTCGACGACGCAGGGCGTGTTCACGTGGCCCATGATCTGGAAGAGCTTGGTGCCGGTGTTGTTGGCGCGGCCGAAGCTGGCGAACCAGTCGGCGCCACGGCGCATGATGGTCGGCACGACGGCGATGCTCTCGACGTTGTTCACCGTCGTCGGGCAGCCCCAAATTCCCATGTTCGCCGGGAACGGCGGCTTCATGCGGGGCAAGCCCTTCTTGCCCTCGAAGCTTTCCATCAGTGCGGTTTCTTCGCCGCAGACATAGGCGCCGGCGCCGTGATGGACGTAGCAGTCGAAGTCCCAGCCGTTGACGTTGTTCTTGCCGATCAGGTTGTTGGCATAGCACTCGTCGATCGCCGCCTGCAGCGCTTCGCGCTCGCGCACGAACTCGCCGCGGACATAGATGTAGGCCGTGTGCGCCCGCATCGCGCGGCAGGCGATCATGCAGCCTTCGATGAGATGATGCGGGTCGTGGCGCATGATCTCGCGGTCTTTGCATGTGCCCGGCTCAGACTCGTCGGCGTTGACGAGAAGATAGTGCGGGCGGTCCTTCACCTCTTTCGGCATGAAGGTCCACTTGAGACCGGTCGCGAAGCCCGCGCCGCCTCGGCCGCGCAGCGAGGACTTCTTGATGACCTCGCAGATGTCTTCCGGCGACATCTCCAGGATCTTCTTGGTGTTGTCCCAGAGACCACGCGCCTTCACGCCCTTCAGGCTCTTGTCCTGAAAGCCGTAGATGTTGGTGAAGATGCGATCCTTATCGGCAAGCATCAGGAGGTTGCTCCCGGCGGTTTGGGCGCCTCGGTTGTCTTGTTCGCATCGTCTGCCCACAGCGAGCGATTGCCGCTGTAGAGCGTCGGATCGGTGAGCGAGTTCGGACCGGTGATCGGCTCCGACACCTTGCGGCTGTTCTGCGGGCCGGTCTTCGGCTGCTCGCCGCGGCGGAACGCTTCGATCAGCTTCGTCGCGCTCTCGGCCGTCAGGTCTTCGTAGTAGTCTTTGTAGACTTGGAACACCGGCGCGTTGGTGCAGGCGCCGAGGCACTCGACTTCGGTCCACGACAGCATGCCGTCCGCGGTCGGCGTCATCTGCGCCGGGCCGATCAGCTTCTTACAGACATCGACGATGGCATCGGAGCCGCACAGCGAGCACGGCGGCGTGGTGCAGACCTGCAGGTGGAATTTGCCGACCGGATGCAGGTTGAACATCGTGTAGAAGGTCGCGACCTCAAGCACGCGGATGAACGCCATGTCGAGACGCTTGGCGATGGTTTCGATCATCGCCTGCGTGGTCCAGCCTTCCTGGCCCTGCCCGATCCACAGCAGCGAAATCACCGCCGACGCCTGACGGCCCGGCGGATACTTCGCGATCTCATAGGCGACCTTCTTCTCGTTCTCTTCGTTGAACGCGAACGAGGCCGGCTGAAGTTCTTTCGGTGCGAGACGACGCAAACTCATCGGTCAACCTCACCGAAGACGATATCCAACGAGCCGATGATGGCGGAGAAATCCGCGAGCATGTGGCCCTTGCCCATGTAGTCGAGTGCCGCGAGGTGCACGAACGATGGCGCGCGGATCTTGCAGCGGTACGGCTTGTTGGAGCCGTCGCCGACGAGATAGACGCCGAACTCGCCCTTTGGCGCCTCGACCGCGGCGTACACTTCGCCGGCCGGAACGTGAAAACCTTCGGTATAGAGCTTGAAGTGATGGATGAGCGCTTCCATCGACTTCTTCATCTCGCTGCGGCGCGGTGGGACGATCTTGTGGTTTTCAGCGACGACCGGGCCGGGCTGCATCTTGGCCAGGCACTGCTTCATGATTTTCACCGACTGGCGCATCTCTTCCATGCGCATCAGGTAACGGTCGTAGTTGTCGCCGTTCTTGCCGATCGGAATCTGGAATTCGAGATCGCTGTAGCACTCGTAGGGCTGCGCGCGGCGCAGGTCCCAGGCGAGACCGGTGGAGCGCAGCATCGGGCCGGACATGCCCCACTCTTCCGCGTCCTTGCGGCTGATCTTGCCGATGTCGACATTGCGCTGCTTGAAGATGCGGTTCTCGGTCAACAGCGTGTCGATGTCATCCACCACGCGGGGGAATTCATCGCACCATGTGTTGAGGTCGGCGATCAAATCCGGCGGCAGGTCCTGATGCACGCCGCCGATGCGGAAATACTTGGCGTGCATGCGCGAGCCGGAGGCGCGCTCATAGAACACCATCAGTTTCTCACGCTCTTCAAAACCCCAAAGCGGCGGCGTCAGCGCACCGCAGTCCATCGCCTGCGTCGTGACGTTGAGCATGTGGTTCAGGATGCGGCCGATTTCCGAATACAGCACGCGGATCAGCTGACCGCGGATCGGAACTTCGAGACCGAGCAGACGCTCCGCCGCGAGGCAGAAAGCATGCTCCTGATTCATCGGCGCGACATAATCGAGGCGGTCGAAGTAGCCGATCGCCTGGAGGTACGTCTTGTGCTCGATCAGCTTCTCGGTGCCGCGATGCAGAAGGCCGATGTGCGGCTCTGCGCGCGTGACGATCTCGCCGTCCAAATCCAAAACCAGACGCAACACACCGTGGGCGGCCGGATGCTGCGGCCCGAAGTTCAGTGTGAGTGTCGGCTCTGCGATCTTTGAAGTGTCTTCGAAGTCCATTTACTTCGTCGCCTTCTCATCGCCGGGGATGACGTATTTGGCGCCTTCCCACGGGCTCATGAAATCGAAGTCGCGGAATTCCTGCACCAGCTGCACGGGCTGATAGACGACGCGCTTAAGTTCGTCGTCATAGCGCACCTCGACATAGCCGGTGAGCGGGAAGTCCTTGCGCAGCGGGAAACCGCTGAAGCCGTAGTCGGTGAGGATGCGGCGCATGTCCGGATGGCCGTCGAAGGCGATGCCGTACATGTCGAAGGCCTCACGCTCGAACCAGTTAGCGGAGGGATGCAGCGAAGAGATCGAGGCGATCGTCTCGTCTTCGCCCAGCTGCGCTTTCACACGGATGCGCGCGTTCTTCGACAGCGACAACAGATGATAGACAACGTCGAACCGCTTCGGCCGCTGCGGCCAGTCGTTGCCGCAGATGTCGACAACAAGCTTGAACTCGCAGGACGGGTCGTCGCGCAGGTAGGTGATGACCTTCACGATGTCGGCTGCGGCGACGTCGAGCGTGAGTTCGCCGAACGCGACGCTTGCCGTCACGCCGAGGGCGTGCGCGATGCTTTCACCGAGTTGGTTCAGATCAGCCATAGCCTATCGATCGATGTTGCCCGTGCGGCGGATTTTCCGCTGCAACAGCATGATGCCGTACACGAGGGCTTCTGCGGTCGGCGGGCAGCCCGGCACGTAGATGTCCACCGGCACGATGCGGTCGCAGCCACGCACCACCGCGTAGGAGTAGTGGTAGTAGCCGCCGCCGTTGGCGCACGATCCCATCGAGATCACGTAGCGCGGTTCGGGCATCTGGTCGTAGAGCTTGCGCAGCGCCGGGGCCATCTTGTTGGTCAGGGTGCCGGCA
>DATAHD010000532.1:0-3302 GCA_036263395.1 Rhizomicrobium sp.
ACATTCCGGGCATCGCCGGGATCGACACGCGCGCGCTGACCAATCGCATTCGCGAGAAGGGAATGCCGCACGGCGTTGTGGCGGTGTCGGAGAGCGGCCGCTTCGATATCGACGCCTTGGTGAAACAGGCGCGCGAGTTTCCCGGGCTGGTCGGGCTCGACCTCGCCAAGGATGTGACCTCGCGCCAGATGTATCGCTGGAGCGAAACGCCGTGGGCGTGGAACGAAGGCTATGGCACCGAGACGGCCGCGACGTGGAAGGCCGTGGTTCTCGATTACGGCGTGAAGCGCAACATCCTGCGCCAGCTGGCGGCGCATGGCGCGGACATCACGGTGGTGCCGGCGAGCACGTCGTTCGACGAGGTGATGAAGCATTCGCCGCATGGCGTTCTTCTGTCCAACGGGCCGGGCGATCCGGCGGCGACCGGCGCCTATGCGATCCCGACCATCAAAGGTTTGGTGGAGAGCAAGGTGCCGGTGTTCGGCATCTGCCTCGGCCATCAGATGCTGGGCCTGGCGCTCGGCGGCGAGACCAAGAAGATGGCGCAGGGCCATCACGGCGCGAACCATCCGGTGAAAGACCTGGAGACCGGCAAGGTTGAGATCGTGTCGATGAACCACGGCTTCACGGTCGATGCGGGCAAACTGCCGGCGGGCGTGAAGGAGACGCATGTCTCGCTGTTCGATGGCACGAACTGCGGCTTGCGCGTGACGGACAAGGACGTGTTCTCCGTGCAGTATCACCCGGAAGCGTCGCCGGGGCCGATGGACTCGCACTACCTGTTCGAGCGCTTCGCGGCCGCCGCGAAGAAGCGGGCGTGACGACGCCGGTCAAATTCGGTTTGGCCGAAGCGATGGCGGCGCTGGCGAAGGCGCCGGACGATTTCATCACGGTTGCGACGCATGGCGAGGCGCGGCTGTTGCTGTTTGCGCCGGAGGGCACGGACACGCAGACGCCGCATACGCAGGACGAGGTATATGTCGTCGTGTCGGGCAGCGGCACGTTCCGGCGCGGCGAGGAGATCGTGCCGTTTGTGGCGGGCGACATGCTGTTCGTCGGCGCCGGTGTGGTGCACCGGTTCGAGACGTTCAGCGACGATTTCAAAACATGGGTCGTGTTCTTCGGACCGAAGGGCGGCAGCGTTTCGGGCGGCTGAAAATTCGCACGCGAAATTGCGTTCGTGCGGACAGACTCGTGGCGGCAACTGAAACTGATTTGTTTGAGACCCAGGTTTCGCGCGGTTCTCTCGGCGGTGCGTGACGGATCGACGTTGACGCTTGCTCTGTGAGCGAATGCGTGCGGTGCCGTTTTCGTCGGTGACTACGACGGGCTTATGCGCGGACGATCGGTACGCACGTTCGAGTGCGGTCCCAGTGGATGATGCACCCCCGCATGAGTCTTCAGACCCCTGATGCGGCGGATGAGTTCTTGCTTCTCTCTATGGAGGAGCGCGAGCGGTGAGAGTCATGTCTGTGGCCTTTGGTTCACGCGGAGGCGCGGGGGCGCGGGGTTGGTGTCTCCACGGTTGGCGCTGCGTGTGCTGATGGTTGTTGTTGGCGCGCAGAGGCGCAGAGACGCAGATGGGGTCTGCGCTTTGCTGAGTGTTGCGTCTTGCGGCCGTAAGGTTGTTGGCGCGCGAAGCGCGCCGACGAGTTGGTTGAAGATGACTGAGTCAGTGGCGGTTAGGTTCGGTGACCTCCGCGGCTCCGCGCCTCCGCGTGAACCCTTCAGTCTCCATTACCGCCGAACTCTCTGCGCCTCTGCGCGCCAAAATTGGAAGGTGTTGCTACGGTGGTGCCGGTCGGAGGGGCGCCCTCCCGCCGGCTCGCCTCGCTGACGCGATGCGAGACGACCCCTCCAACTCGCTGCGCTCGTGGAGGGGTGAAGAAGGCGCAATTCTAGAGAATGACTGATTGTAACAACTCAACCGTCACGGTCAAGAGGTTTGTTCGGATTTCTGTGACCATACCCCTCTATAAAAGTACATATTGCGAATCAAAGAGTTACCTCATCACACTGCGGCGCGGTGGCTGGCAGCGATCACTTCCCGGAAATGCTGCGGTTTGGCTAGAGTGGCGGGCGTGACTGTGCAGGTGTGTGGCGATGGCGGACGAACTGAAGCTGAAGGCGGCGCAGATGCGCGATATCGCGGCGGCAATCGAGGCGGCGGGGGTGCTGGGCGCCAAGCCGAATGCCAAGCCGGAAGATGCCCTGCCGCTGTATCTGAAGATCCGCGGCGAGATCGAGAAAAAGGGCATGGCGCCCCAAGGCTGATCAGCGCAGCGCTTTTCGCACGACCAGTTTCAGACCCGACCAGAGTTCGCTGACGGCGCAGACCTTCACATCGACCAGATCGGTCTTGAGGGCGCGGGCGCGGATGACACCTTCGGTGACGTCGGTCGGGATTTTCGCGGCTTTCTTGTACCAGCTGACCCAGAGCATGCCGTCTTGTGTCATCGCCTTGCGGGCGAGCGGGAGGTGCTTGTCGAGCTCGGCGATGCTGGTGACGAAGAGGTGGACGAACGGGGCGCCGGTTTTGGGCGGCTTGGCCGCGATGATCGCGCCGCTGGGGAGCGGGGCGATCAGGGTGGCGTAGTCTTTGGGGGCGCCCAACGCGATGATGGTGGTGTTCGGTTTGATGCCGAGTTTGTCGGGTAGGGATTTTGGTGAGTAACCGGCCATGACTTTCCCCCTCCGTCACGCTCGCTTTGCTCGCGCGACACCTCCCCCGCTACGCAGGGGAGGATAACCGCCAGGGTGGGTAGCGGCGCGCGTCGCCCGCTTTGAAGAAGCAGAGTTTCACGCCCGCGGGATCGGTGAGCCAGGCTTCGCGCCAGAGCCAGCTTTGATCGACCGGGCCGGTGTCGAAGACGATGCCTTTTGCTTTCAATGCGGTGACGCGGGCATCGAGATCGTCGCATTCGAAATAGACACTCGCGCCGTTGCCGGCGCCTGATGCGTCGTCCGTCAGATGGAGCGAGAAGGTGCTCTCGCCATCCGGCAGTTCGAAGCGGGCGTAGTGCACGTCCTTCACGATGAGGCGCATGCCGAGCGCAACGTAGAACGCGATGGAGCGTTCGACGTCGAGTGCGGGGACGGTGACCTGGTTGAGGCGCATCAGTCTTTCCTCCCAACGATGCGGGTGAAGCCGAAGAGTTTTTCGGTGTCGGCCTTCAGCATATCGCCTTCGCGCGCCGCGAGCGGGCCGCGTTTGCCCATCAGCGGCGCGGTGAACCGGTTCCATTCCAGCCACAGTGCGTGACCGTCAGGCATGCGATCGGCGGTTTCGATGTGCAGCAGGC
>DATAHD010000533.1:0-12410 GCA_036263395.1 Rhizomicrobium sp.
GAAAGCGGGCGAAATCGTCGCCGTCGCGCAGGTCCGCAAACATCTCGTCACCATGCTCGTGAAAATGCAGGAAGGCGCGCGAGCGGCGATAGAACGTGCCGAGCGACTTCTCCTTCAGACCGGCACGCTTGCGGATGTCCGCGAGCAGCGGATCGATCCGGCTCAGCGCGGCAGGGGTTGCGTGCTTCATGCCCCGATTGGAGCGGGCGCGGCGAGGAAGGGCAAGTCCGTCACATGCGCCCAGATCGCATTCGCGTCCGGTGCCGGCATCACGGACAGTTTCGTGCCGGGCACGGCAGCCGACGCATCGATCCGCCCGAACCCGATCGCGCGCCGCAGCGCCGGCGAGTACAGGGATGTCAACATTCGCCCGACCGTCGCGCCATCGCGATACAGGATCGTGTCGGCAAACGGCGTCTCGCTATCCAGCGCGATCCCGACCAGCCGCTGCTTCGGCTGCGCCGCGCGATAGGCAGCACGGCCGTTGAAGTGGAGGTGATCGTCCTCAATCAGCCTTTCCAGCCGCAGCATCTTCGGCGACGGCTCGGCGGCCAGACCGTCGCTCGCCGCTTCGTAGTCGCGCGACGGCCGCGCCACGCCGGCTTCCATGTCGAGGATGTCGGTCGCATCGCTGCCCGCCGGCAGAAGGCCGAACGACTGTCCCACTTTCATCAGGCGATCCCACACCACGACGCCGTCGTCCGCGGCACACCACACCTCGAACCCGCCATGCTCGCCCCAGCGCGAGATCACAACGTCGAGACCGCGCCAGAACATCTTGCGGAACGCGAGCGGCTCAAGCGTCGCATCGAGTCCGACGTCGGCGATCAACGCCGTCGCAGCAGGCCCGATGATGCCAAGGCCGCCTTCGCTTTCCGACACATCGCGCAAGCTGACATCGAAGCGCTGCGCCGCATCGCCGATCCACGCGGCATCGCACGCCGCTGCTGCGAGCAGGTAAGAGTCACGGCCATAGCGCGCGATGACACCCGCGCCGCGGTAGCCGCCGGCATCGGTGAGCCACAGCGCTTTATGCGCATGCCCCGGCTCTAACACACCGGCATCGCGTGTCGTCAGCCGCGAGAGAAATTCCGCCGTGCGCGGCCCCTCCAGCATCACGCGCCAGCGCCATGAGATGTCGGCCATCACGGCGCCCATGCGCGCCGCGAGCGCTTCTTCTCGCGCGCCGCAATATTCGCGCGCGAGCGTGAAGCCATTGCGTGCGATCCAGCTGTTGCCGCCATTGGCTTCGGCGGCGCGCGCGTGGAACGGTGTGGCGCGAACGCTCATCGTCCCTCCATCGCGATCGCCGCCGCGATGCGTCCGGCCCGGCCGGATACCGCGCCAACCGGCTCCGCCGCGGCGCCACAGAGATAAAGCCCCGGCACCACCGTGCGAATGCGCTCGCGCCACTGCGCCAGCATGCGGCCCGGCGTCAGCGCGTCGTCGTGGCCGGGCAGCACATCGGGCGTCGCGGCATGCACGCTGACGATGGTCGGCACGAGACCCGGCGACAGCTTGTCGAGCGTGCTGATGATCTTCGCCGTCAGCCGCGGTGTGAGGACATTCCACCCTTCGGCCGGGGCAAGCGGGACAGGACGAACGAGACAGGTAACGACATGCTTTCCGGGCGGCGCGAGGGTTGTATCGGCCTCCGATGAAACAAGCGTTTCGAACACAAGGTCATCGGGCAGCTTTCCGGCGCGCGCCTCGGTATCGGCGGCAATCACCGTTTCCATCCGCCCAGCGGTCGCGAAGCGGGCCTCGCGTGGCATGTGTCCACCGCCGAAGTTCGGCGCATCGTTCAACAGCAGCGTGACGAGCGCCGCACCGGTTTTGCGATCGCCGCGCTCCAGCCGCCGCGCCTCGGCAAACGGCAGTGCCTCACCGACGAGATCGAGCAGCGTTTCGCGCCGCGACAGGCTGGAGAGCACGGTGCTTGCTCGCACTACTTCGCGGAACGGGAGTTCGACACCGGCGACACCGTGCTCGTCGATCAGCAGACGCTCGGCGCGAACATTGGTGCGGATCGTGGTGCCCGCGGTTGCCGCCGCACCGGCCAGCAGGCGGATCAGCGCGCCCGGTCCGCGGCGCGGGACCGCGACCGCGCCCTGAAAGCCGCACATCTCCTGCGCGGCGCGCCATAAGAGCGGCAGTGCCGAACCGGGCTCCAGCGGCGACATCTCCGTCGCATCGAGCGCCAGCGTCGCCTTTAGGAGATCGGACTCGAACCAGTTGTCGAGCCACGCAACAGCGCTCGCGGACTGCAAGGTCGAAAGCAACTGCTGGTGCTTGCGCGACAGCCGCGAGAGTTCGAACCGCTTCTCTTTCCACCACAATGGCCGGAGCGCACGCGCCAGTGCGAACTGTTCGGCGCGGAAACGTCCCCACGCCTCGGCGTCGTGCTGCGAATGGAGAGAGATGCTGGCGGCCGAGGCAAAGCCATCGCGGCTAAGCACCAGCGGCGCACCATCCTCGCCGATCCCGGCCAGCGGGATGTCACGGCTGGCGAACAAGAGCCCGTTGCGCACCTTGCGGAAGTCGCGCAGCAGTTTGGTATCGATGGCATAGAAGGTGTGCGCCACCTGCGGCGACAGATAGCCATCCGCCAGCGGCACCGACTGGCTGAGGCCGCCGGTCTGCGACGCACCCTCGACCACCAGCACCTGCTTGCCGGCACGCGCGAGATACGCCGCGGCGGTGAGCCCGTTCACGCCGGCGCCGATGATGATCGCGTCGTAGCTGTCGCTCATGCGAGCCGGCCCGCACGGCTGTCGACCACCAGCGCCTTCGCCGCGATCCACCCCGACGCCGCCGTCGCCACCGGCCCGATCGCGCTCGATGGCCCGGCGAGATACAGCCCGCCCACCGGCGTGCGCGGCCATTCGGGCCAGGCGCGATGCGCGAACATCTGATCCGCCGCGATCTCGCCGCCGAAGAGATCGCCATCGGTGACACCGAGCGCCTCTTCGAAATCCGGCGGCACCATCACCGTCGCGCCAACCACTTTGTCCTTTGCACCGGGGAACGCGGCGTCGAGCAAAGCGTTGACGTGCGCGCGCAGAGTATCGCGACGCTCCGCCGTCCAGTCGCCGTCGAACAGGCGGTGCGGAATACAGCCGAACGTCACCGTCACACTTGCTTTTCCGAGCGGCGCGAGGCGCGGATCGGTCGCCGACACCACGCGGATGCTCACGGGCGGCTGTTCGGGAATGATCTTCTGCCGCCACGCCGCCGTGGCGCGGGCGCGCTCTTCCGCGGAATGCGCCGCGTGAATGACCGATCGCAGCAGCCGCGGGTCGCCACCCTCAGGCAGCGCATCGAGCGCGAGAAGCACGCGCGCCGTGCTGCCCTGCATCCGGAAATCCGCCGCACGCTTTACCACTGGCGCCGGCAGCTCCGACCATTGGCAGAGCGAGAGGATCGTGCGCTTGAGATCGAGCGTCGACAGGATCGCGCCTGTCTCGATCGCTGCGCCATCGGCTACCGTCACCGCACGGATCCGCTCTTTCTCGAGCTGGATGCCGGTGACGTCCGTCTCGAAGGAGAATTCCGCGCCCGCCTCGCGCGCTGCCGCGGCCAGCGCCTCGCTCAGTGCACCGACACCGCCCGCCAGGGTTCCCGACGTCCCGGCACCCGGCGCAAGAAGATGAAGCGCCGTACCGCGCAGCGAGGGATCGCCCACCCGGCCCGACAGCGCCCGCGCCGTCATCGCGGCGGCGACATCGGCGGGACAATCGGCCAACGCCTCCTGCAGCGACTGGCTCTCCCACGATTCGAGCGCTGCAATCCGGAACGGCCGCGGTAGCGAGAACCAGCGGCGCAGCGGCGGCAGAGCATCCGCCTCCGCATCGGTGCGGCTCAGCTCACGTGCGATTCGCGCCCGCACCCGATCGCCGACCGGCGCGAACGCGCGCTCCGCAATCACCTTCACGCCAGCGTCACCGAGCAGCGCCTGTGCCGGCGGTGCACCGAAGATCGCGCCGTGCCGCGCGATATCGAGCGACCAGAACACGCCGACCGGAATCGGCGGCACCTCATCCATATAAAGTGAGGCGCGAAAACCGGGATGGAATTCGCGCGTCGTGCAGAGACCGCCGGGCGCCGCGGTGCGCTCCAGGACGATGGTCTTCAGGCCCGCGCGCGCGAGTCGTGCCGCCGCCGCGAGACCGTCAGGACCGGCGCCGAGTATCACGGCGTCGTAACGCACGAACCCACTACCCCTCTCGCCCGGCCGTTTACGGTTAACGGGCGCTAATGCTTTCGCCGAAAGATACAGACGAAACGCAATAGGCGGAAATCACGCGCCGCGCGATCTCCGCCTATGGTTAATGCGTTTTACGTTGAGCGTGTGTTGCGCTTAGAGAACGCCGCGCTTGTGCTCGCCGATCACGATGCGACCGGGATTGAACGCTTCCTTGAACACGCCGAGCGCCTTGCGCGGTTCGGCATCGCCGCACATGAACACATCGAACGCCGCGTAGCCCTTTTCCGGCCACGTGTGCACGCTGATGTGACTCTCTGCCAGCACCGCAACGCCGGAGATGCCGCCGCCATCGGTGAAGGTGTGCAGATGAATGTGAAGCAAGGTTGCGCCCGCGGCCTTCACCGCGTCGATCAACGCCTGCTCCATGCGATCGCGGTCGCCAAGATGTTCGGCTTCCCACAGATCGATGATGAGATGACTGCCCGCATAGGTCAGCCCGTTACGCGTGATGAAGTGATCCTTGTAGTCGTCGTTCGCTTTCGGAACGACGGCTGCAACGGGAGAAACAGTTTTCGCGGAAGTCCGGACGCGGGGCGCCTTCGCTTCTTTGGTTGCAACGAGTTGGAGAGCCATTTCTAGCACCTACCCCTGTTAAGAGTTGACACCAGCGCCTTGGCCTTGAGGGACTTCCGGACGCACCTAAAGAAGAAAGCGGGGGAGAAGGGTCACCCTTCGCCTCACCGCCCTCGCTCCGTCACCGGAACGGTTCGGAATATAGGGACGTTTCCCCCCCACGCAACAATTTTTTGCCCCTCGCCGGATTTTTTTGCGGAGCGAAACTTCACGCCTCGTCACACTTCGTAACGACTGTCACAAACGCTCTTCACGCGGATCATTGCCGCTTAAGTGGACAGCGCGGAAACCCGGCCCTATACGGGCGCGCTTTTGATTGCAGCAGAAGGATTCTTTCGACATGGCGAAGAGCATCAAAGAGCGGCTTCACAAGGGTTACGCGCAGTCCATGGAGCTGGTGGGAAAGCCGCTTGTGGACGAACTGAGCAAGTATCAGCGCATCCGGATCTTCGACACGGTCGCCAACGGCCGCGTCATGACGCTCGACGACATCGTCCAGATCACGACTCGCGACGAGAGCGCCTATGCCGAAATGCTGACACATTTGCCGCTGCTTGAGCACGGCCGCGCCACGCGCGTGATGATCGTCGGCGGCGGCGATCTCTCCATCGCCGACGAGGCGCTCAAGCACAAAGGCGTCAAGGAAGTCGTGCTTGTGGATATCGACGGCCAGGTGGTCGAGCGCTGCCGCGAGCACTTCGCCGAGATCAACGCCAAGGCCTTCAAAGATAAACGCCTGAAAATCGAAATCGCCGATGCGTTCGAATATCTCGGCCGCAAGGAGAGCAAGAAGCGCTTCGACCTCATCATCGCCGATCGCCCGGATCCCGTGGGTCCCGGCAAGGCGCTGTTCGGCGAAACCTTCTACGACCGCATCAAAGGCGCGCTGAAGCCCGGCGGTTTCGCCACCTTCCAGACCGGCGTGCCGTTCTACCAGCCATGGGAGATCACAGAGGCGCTGGAGGAGCTTGCACAGTTCTTCCCATCGTCGGGTCTCTATCTCTCGGTGGTTCCGACCTATATCGGCGGCTTCATGGCGCTGAGCTGGGCCTGCAACGCCAAGGGAACGCTCGGAACCCCGGCCGGCGTCCGCAAAGCCACCGCCGCGTATAAGCGCGCGAAGCTGAAGACCGACTATTACAACCCGGCCATCCACGCCGCGGCCTTCGCCCTCCCCGAATGGATCGGTCGCCTCGTGCCGAAGGCGAAGAAAAAGAAGAAGTGAGCGAACTCCCCGCACCCGAGCTTCGCGAAGAGGCGCTCTACGAGCGTCTCCGCGCGCTCGGGATTGCGTGGCACACCTATGAACACGCGCCAGTCTTCACCGTCGATGAGGCGGCGCAGCTCTACGACACGCAGCCGGGCGCCCACACCAAAAACCTGTTCCTCAAGGACAAGAAGGATCAGCTCTGGCTCGTCGTGTGCCGCGATGCGCTGAAGGTCGATCTCAACGCCCTCTCCCGCCAGCTTGGCAGCCCGCGCTTCTCCTTCGGGCCGGAGGCGCTGCTGCTCTCGACGCTTGGCGTGCCGCCCGGCTCGGTGACGCCGTTCTCGATCCTGAACGACACAGAGGGAAAGGTGCGTGTCGTGCTCGACGAAGGCATGCTCGCGCTCGAGCCGCTCAACTACCATCCGCTACGCAACGATCGCACGACCGCTATTCGCGCCGACGATCTGCTCAAGTTCCTGCGTGCCTGCGATCATGAACCGGTGATCGCAAGCATTCCGGAACGAGCATGACGCCGAACGTCGCAAGTCTAGGTCCCCACACTCTCACCGGCCGTTTCGTGGCGCTCGAACCCGTCGCGGAACAGCACCACGAAGAGCTGGCCCGCGCCGGCGCCGATCCGAACCTGTTCCGCCACATCCCGGCGGCGGGGAATGCGTCCAACTTTCCGCGCTGGCTGCAACACTTCGCCGCCGATATCGCGAGCGGCAAGCGCCTCGCCTACGCCGTGCGCCGCCTCAGCGACAACGCACTGGTCGGCTCGACATCGTATCTCGACATCCTGCCGCGCGACGCCCGCGTCGAGATCGGCGCCACCTGGTACACCGAGGCGGCGCAAGGCACCGCGGTCAATCCGGAAGCCAAACTGCTGCTGCTCAAGAACGCGTTCGAGGCCGGCTACAACTGCGTCTTCCTGAAAACGGACTCCAAAAACGCCCGCAGCCGCGCCGCCATCGGCAAACTCGGCGCCAAATTCGACGGCATCCTGCGCGGCCACATGTGGATGGACGACCAGCAATACTTCCGCGACACGGCGTTCTTCTCAATCCTGCGCGACGAGTGGCCGGCGGTGCGGGAAGGATTGGAGAATCGGTTGGCCGCGTTTTCAAAATAGTAGGTTTGTCATCCCGGAAGAGCGGAGCGTAGCGAAGCGATATCCGGGACCCATTTCTCCGCAAACTGCGAACGTCCGAAGCGTCGGCACAATGGGTCCCGGCTCTCCGTTGCCCCCGCAACAAGTGCGGGGTCCACTGCGGCCGGGATGACAACAGAAGTGTGTGAAGGGCACTAAGCCAACCACCCCGGCGGCTTCAGACCAAAATGCCGTTGCAGCATCGTCTCGGCGCGTTCGACGGCGCCTTCGACCCAGCCGGACTCGTTCGTCGTGTAGGCCTCGCCGCAGATGAACAGCGGGCAGCCCTCGATCGGCTGCATCACCCGATCCGCCAGCGCGAAGCCGTCTCGCCCCTGCGCCCAGAAGTGCCAGCCGCCGCCGTACGGATCGGCGGACCAGTCCTGAAAGCACGCCGCAAGCGGCACCGGTGGCGTCACGCCATAGACCAACGCCGCCTCACGCGTGATCTCCTGCGCCAGCTGCGAGTCGCCCGCCAGCATCTGAAAGCCGGCATCTTCCAGCCGCGGCGCCGGCACCGTCTCGCGCCAGTACTCCACCATCGGCCCGTCGGCATACGCCATCAGCACACCATGACCGGCCGCATCTTCAATCGGTAAGCGCTCCGTCTCCGAACCGATCGCATAGAACTGCCGCGCCGGCATATCGGTCACCGAACGCCCGCTCGTGACGCCGGCGTCCTTCCACCACGGCCGCTCATAAAGCGTCAGCGACTTGCATGCCGCCACCGCCGTGACCGAGCCGACAAGATCGGCGACCTTTGGATCCTTCAGCGCCGGAAAATCCGCGATCCGTTCGATCGCGCGGCGCGGCAGTGCGAGCACGACATGCTTCGCCGTCAGCGCCTGCTGCCTGGCATCGGTGCCGGACGAGACCACCAGCCCAAATAACCCGCCCGGCTTCGGCGGCACATGCAGCCCGACCAGCGAACTCTGCATCGCCACCGTCACGCCGAGATGCTGCGCCTCGTTCGCCAGCGCCTGCGGCAAGCGTTGATAGCCACCTGCGATACAGAGGAACGGCTTGCTCTCGTCGTCGCCGAGGAAGTTGAAATCGAATTCCTGCAGCCCACTCTGATACAGGATGAAATCGTCATAGCCGCCCGTGTCCTGCACGAACGCGCGCTCTTCCGCCGTGAAGGCATCGTTGAGCAACGTCCACGCCGCCCAGTCCTTCAACAACCGCCCCTTGTAAGTGAAGGTCGCGCGCATCGCCTTCCACTTGTCCGGCGTCATCGCCGCGAAGTCCGGCACGATCCGGCTCATCGCCCGCACATAAAGCGAACTCTGCGGCGATTGATCGGCTGGCGAGATGTTGTAGCCGAACAGGTTCGCCCCGTTGCCGGCCTCGGCATAGCTGTACGACTTGCCGCGCAGCGCGATGCGGTTGCTCGGGCTCGCCACCGGAAAGCCGCGCGTTGGCAGATTCAGCTGCTGCACCAGCCCCGCCACGTGCTTCTGCACCGGCAGGAAACGCATGCCGCCGACATCGGCAAACAGGTTCGGCGCCTGCGGAAACGATACCGAGCGCAGCCGTCCGCCGATGCGATTGCTCATCTCGAACAGACCGACGCGCAAACCCGGCGCCGCCTGTCGCAAGCGCCACGCCGTGTAACATCCCGCAACACCGCCACCGATGATCGCGACATCGAAATCCGCCGGCCGTGCCCGCGGTGCCGTCTTCGCGGCCGCCGCGAATGGCGCCAGTGTCAGCGCAGCACCGCTGCCCAGAACCGCGCGCCGGTCGATCCTTGACTGTGTCATGGCGTGAACGCCTGCAGCGCCTTCATCCGCGCCGCGTAGCTCGCCTTCAGGCATCCCGCATCGCCGCCGCCACATGCCTTGTCTCGCACCGCAACCCACGCCCGCTGCGATGTGCGCCACTTGTCCCTGTCCGTCGGCTCATAGGCGTTGGCGAGGTTCTCGGCATATTTCTCCCCCGCCTGGCGGTCCATCCGCGCCAGCATCGCATTGCCGCAGATTGTCTTCTCGATCGCCGACTTCGCCTTGGCGCAATCGAACGAGGCCTGCGGCGCGCGCCAGTCCTTGCGGATCAGCCCCTTCAGCGCCGACAGCGGCACCGTCACCTCCTGCGGCCCGGCGGCATAGGACGTGACCTGATAAGACGGGAACGTGATCACGATGGCATTCGGCTTCATCACGAAGATGTCGAAGTTCGACGCCAGCGGTCCGGCGCCACGCTTCAGCCACTCGTTGTCGCCACCGTCGGCCCCTTCATCGGCCCACTGCCTGGTCAGGTCCTTGATCGCGTAGTCGCTGATCCGCGCGATGCCGCGCTGCCCGTCCACGATCTCCGGCAGGAAGACCTGCGCGCCGTCCGGCATCAGGAAGTTGAAGCTGTAGGCAAAGCTGTTGGGATGCGCCCCGCCGGTGTAGGTGCTCTCGTTGAACAGCACGACGAACATCTTGTCGTCGTTGCGCTCCACCGTATAGCCCAGCTCGAAATCGTAGGCGCTTTCATCCGCCTGATGATCGTCGTCGGAATCGCTTTTGTATTCCGCCAGCTTGTCCTTCGCGAACTTGCCGATCACCGCATCGATCGCGGCATTGCCGGTGACCGGATAGGTGATCGCCAGTTCATACGCCTTGGTCTTCTGCGAGATGGATTTCTTGGCCACCTTCACCGCGGCCTCGGCCCCGGTCGCGAGCAGCAGGACCGCTGCGACGCACGTGAAAAACCTGACGAAGCGCATTGCTATTCCCCGCTTGGCACAGCTGAGAGTTCTGTCCTAGCGGCATTGTTCCATCAATTGCGGGAAATGGGCATCCCCACTTTTCTTTCGGCCCCTAAGCGCCCATCTTCGGAGGCGGAAAAACATTGAAAGCCTATCCCCATGGCCCTCATCGGACCCGGCGGCAGACCCGTCACCAGCACCCCGGCAACGGGTGCGCCCAGCGACAGCCCCTATATTAAAGACAGCGGGCTGGAGACCTTTGCCGCCGACGTGCTCGAAGCCTCGCGCGAAGTCCCTGTCATCGTCGATTTCTGGGCGCCGTGGTGCGGCCCCTGCAAAACCCTCGGCCCGGCGATCGAGAAAGTCGTCAATGACGCCAAGGGCGCGGTGAAGCTCGTCAAAGTGAACATCGACGAGAACCAGGAGATCGCGCGCCAGCTGCGCATCCAGTCGATCCCCACCGTCTATGCTTTCAAGAACGGCCAGCCGGTCGACGGCTTCATGGGCGCGATTCCGGAATCGCAGATCCGCACCTTCGTGCAGGGCCTGTTGGGTGAAGGCCACGGCGGCCACGACCATGCCGAAGAAGTTCTCGCCGCCGCGCAGGAGGCGTTCGATGCCGGCGATCTCGGCACCGCGGCACAGGCCTTCGCGCATGTGCTGCAGGACGAACCTGGTCATCCGAAAGCGGTCGCCGGTCTCGCGCGTTGCTATCTCGCGGGCGGCGATGTCGAGCGCGCGAAGCAGACGCTGCAGCTCGTGCGCCCCGATGGCGCCACCGACGAAGCTATCCGCGCCGTCGAGGCCGAACTCGCGCTGCAGGAAAAAGCCGCCGATGCCGGCGAGACCGCACCGCTGCGCGCCCGCCTCGAAGCGGACCCGAAGGATCATCAGGCGCGTTACGACCTTGCCCTCGCCCTCGATGCGGCGGGCAATCGCGAAGAGGCCCTCGAGCAATTGCTCGAACAGATCCGCCTTGATCGCAAATGGAATGAAGAAGCTTCGCGCAAGCATCTGCTGACCTTGTTCGAAGCGATGGGGCCAACCGACGACCGCACGCTTGCCGCGCGGCGCAAACTATCGGGTATCCTGTTCTCGTGACCGGGCGCTATCACAACATCGACGACTTGCCGCAGACGCTGCCGATCTTTCCGCTGTCGGGGGTTCTGCTGCTGCCGCGCGGAAATCTTCCGCTCAACGTGTTCGAACCGCGCTATCTGGCGATGATCGACGGCGCGCTGGCCGGCAGCCGTCTTATCGGCATGATCCAGCCGTCGGAGCCGGAGGATAAAGTGCTGAAGCCGGCGCTCTCCGCTGTCGGCTGCGCGGGCCGCATCACCTCGTACCGCGAGACCGAAGACAATCGCTATCTCATCACGCTGACCGGCGTCTGCCGCTTCCGCGTCGGCGAAGAACTGAACTCGGACACGCCGTATCGTCAGGTGCGCGCGGACTTCGGGCCGTTCGCCGGCGATCTTGTCGAAGGCGATGACAGCGATTTCCCGCGCGAACGCCTTCTCGCCGCGCTCAAAGGCTATCTCAGCCAGCGCGACCTCAAAGCCGACTGGCGCAGCGTGATGAGCGCCCCGGCCGAGACGCTGGTCAACGCGCTCGCGATGCTCTGCCCGTTCGAACCGGCGGAGAAGCAGGCGCTGCTCGAAGCGGCCGGCTGGCAGGAGCGCGTGGCGACGCTTGTTGCGCTGCTGGAGATCACCGGCAACGAACCGGCCGGCGGCACACCGACGGTCAATTGATGGAGCCGGATCCCAAACTGCTCGAGATCCTGATCTGCCCGCTCACCAGGAGCACGCTGATCTACGATCGCGACAAAAACGAACTCGTCAGCAAGCTGGCTGGTGTTGCTTATCCGATCCGCAATGGCATCCCGATCATGCTCGCCGACGAAGCGCGCGAGCTCAGCGACGAAGAACGCGAAAAGCTATGAGCACCATCGCCTGGCCGACCGAGCTGCGCGTCAATCCCGACCGCAATGCCCTCAGCATCGCCTACGACAACGGCGACCGCTTCGCCCTCGCCGCCGAATACCTGCGCGTGGAATCGCCCAGCGCCGAGGTGCAGGGCCACGGCCTGAACCAGAAACAGGTCGTCACCGGCAAGGAGCAGGTGAAGATCACCAAGCTCGAACCCGTCGGCAACTACGCCGTCCGCATCATCTTCGACGACGGCCACGACAGCGGCCTCTACAGCTGGGACTACCTCCACGAACTCGGCCGCGACCACAACAAGAAGTGGGCAGCGTATCGGGACGCGGTGCGGAGCAAGTAACCCTCTTCTCACTTATGATCCGTCATGGCCGGTCGGGTCGTAGCGAAGCGTAGGCCATCCCGGCCATGACGACGTTGTGGTAGAAGTGAATATGCGCCGAGACTTCGATACGCGAGTTAGAGAAGTCACCATTTCAGCCGATGCTCTGACCGTACAGCTTCGTGATGGTCGCAAGATCAGTGCGCCGCTCGACTGGTTCCCGCGCCTCAAAAATGCTCGTCCCGAAGAT
>DATAHD010000534.1:0-11174 GCA_036263395.1 Rhizomicrobium sp.
GAGGAGTTTAGATTTTAACGCAGGGGTCGCTGAGGACAGGCGCAGGGGGCGCGGTGGTCAGAGTCCGTTGACCAATCGAGCGATGCCGTCTCGCATATGTGCGACATGGAAGTTCAACAGATAACCGAGCTTATAATCTCCAAGGCGCATGTAACTGAGTAGCTGAGCGCGATGGACGGGAAGAACCGCATCGATCGCCTTCAGCTCAACAACCACACACTCTTCGACCAGAAGGTCGAGGCGGTATCCGTTATCCAGTTCAAGCCCATCATAATGGATCGGCTGCATCACTTCCTGGCGGGCCGAAAGGCCCGCCTTTCGTATTTCATGCGCTAAGCATGCTGCGTAAGCGCTCTCCAGCAACCCGGGACCAAGCGCAGAATGCACCTTCATCGCAGCCGCCACGATGACGCTGCCGATCTCGTTCTCCGTCATCCCCTGCGTCCCCCGCGCCTGTCCGCAGCGCCCTCCGCGTTAAAATCTTCCGGAATGCAGACTGTAATCAACCGAGCGCTAGCTAGGTCTGGCCTACACCCTTCCCACCCGCTAAGGAGTCTCCAGCCACACGGAGGCACCCATGGACCTCTCCAAAATTCCTGCCGGGCGCAATCCGCCGAAGGATGTCAACGCGCTCATCGAAATTCCGGCCGGCGGTCTGCCGGTCAAGTATGAGATGGACAAGAAGTCCGGCGCGCTCTTCGTCGATCGCTTCGTCCACACCGCGATGTTCTATCCCGGCAATTACGGTTTCATCCCGCAGACGCTGAGCGAAGACGGCGATCCGGTCGACATCATCGTGATCAGTGCGGTGCCGGTGCTGCCCGCCTCCGTCATCCGCTGCCGTCCAGTCGGCGCGCTCATCATGACGGACCAGGCCGGGCCGGATGAGAAGATCATCGCGGTGCCGACCGACGACCTGCACCCGTTCTATCACGGGGTGCACACCTACTCCGACCTGCCCGACATCCTGCTCAAGCAGATCGCCCACTTCTTCCAGCACTACAAGGATCTGGAGCCCGGCAAGTGGGCCCGCATCGGCGACTGGGTCGATGTCGCGGGCGCCGAGAAGCTCATCACCGAGGGCATCGCCCGCGCCGCCGCGCACAAATAGCGCCACTGGAAGCTGTCCCGCGCCATCTCCTACGGCCACGTTTTGCGCGCGGAAGCCCCAAAATCCTGAGGTTTCGGCGCGTTTTGCAGATTTTTCTTCCCTAGCGCGCCCCCTCCCGCTAAAAGACCCGCCTTCCCTCGACATTGAGTAGTGCGAGCGAAGGGACGGGCTGGAAAGGCTCGCCCGGGACCCGAAAGGATTTTGTCATGGCCGAACCCGTCCGCCCGTTGATGCCCAAAGCCACCGCCGTCTGGCTGGTGGACAACACGGGCCTGACCTTCGAACAGATCGCCGATTTCTGCGGCCTGCATCCGCTCGAAGTGAAGGGCATCGCCGACGAAGATGTCGCCAAGGGCATCAAGGGCCAGGACCCGGTGGCCAGCGGCCAGCTCACCCGTGAGCAGATCGAAGCCGCCGAGAAGGACCCGAAGGTCCGTCTCAAGATGGCCGCGCCCAAACACAAGATGCCGCCGGTCAAGCAGAAGAAGGCGCCGCGCTACACCCCGGTGTCGAAGCGTCAGGACAAGCCGGATGCCGTCTACTGGATCATCCGCAACCATCCGGAATTCACCGATGCCGACATCGTCAAGCTGATCGGCACCACCAAAGCCACGATTCAGAAGATCCGCGATCGCTCGCACTGGAACGCCGCGAACATCAAGGCGGTGGATCCCGTCACCGCCGGTCTCTGCTCGCAGCTCGAACTCGATCTCGCCGTCACGCGCGTGACGCAGAAGCGCGACCGCGCCGAGAAGCGCAATCTGAAGAAGGGCGCCTCGCTGCGTCCGGTCAGCGAAACCGTCGGCGGCCCGACCACCTACGACGACACCTCTGACGAACCGGCGGACGAAACCGCCGAACCCTGATTGCGTGTGACGGCGCGCGCCGATTGCGGCGCGCGTCGGGATTGTAAGAGGACTAGCGATCGTGACCGATGCACCGGCCGCCGAGCCGAAAGAGCAGTTCGCGATCAGCCACTCCCGGCACTTTCTCGAATGGCTTGTGCGGATGCAGGCCAGCATTGCCTTCACCACCTATCAGGCGAGCAAGCTCTTCTTCCTTGGCGTCAAACCGGAAGGCCGCCTTGCCGTCTTCGAACGCACCTATGACCGCTCGATGGGCCTCGGCGTGCACGCCTCCGGCCAGTCGATGGCGCTAGCCACGCGCTTCCAGATCTATCGCTTCGACAACGTCCTGCCGCCGGGTGAGAAGCAGGGCGCGCTCGATGCGCTCTACGCGCCGCACGCCATGTGGGTCACGGGCGATCTCGACGCGCACGACATCGTGCTGCCCGACGACGGGCGGCCGATCTTCGTCAACACACTGTTCTCCTGCCTCGCAACGGTGAGCGACGGCCACAGTTTCAAACCGCTGTGGAAGCCGGACTTCATCACCCGCCTCGCCGCGGAAGATCGCTGCCACCTGAACGGCCTCGCGGCGGAGAATGGCAAGCCGCGCTACGTCACCCTGGTCAGCGCCTCGAACGTCTCCGACGGCTGGCGCGACAGGCGCAGCGATGGCGGCATGGTGATCGATATCGAGAGCAACGAACGCATCGTCGAAGGCCTGTCGATGCCGCACTCGCCGCGTCTGCATAACGGCAAGCTCTGGGTCCTCAACTCCGGCGCCGGTGAGTTCGGCTATGTCGACATCGCAGCGCGCAAATTCGTGCCGATCGCGTTCTGCCCCGGCTACGCCCGCGGCCTCGCCTTGGTTGGCAACTTTGCGATCATCGGCCTGTCGCTGCCGCGCGAGAGCCGCACCTTCCAGGGCCTGCCGCTAGACGCCGCTCTCAAACGTGAGGGCGCAGAAGCCCGCTGCGGTCTCATCGTCATCGATCTGACAAACGGCGACACCGTGCACTGGGTCCGCATCGAAGGCATCGTCACCGAACTGTACGACGTGGCTACGATAGCGGGCGTGCACAACCCGGGCGCCATCGGCTTCAAGACCGACGAGATCCAACGCATCGTCTCGATCGAGCAGTAAGCGGGCGGCGACAGTGACGGCAATGTTTACGCAGGCAATGTCACATTTGCGGCCGCAATCGCCTTCCCTTTCGGGTTGTCGCTTGCAACACTTCACGCCAAACATTTCCGCAATCCGTCTGACCTAAGGGGCCCCACCTATGGCCGTCATCAACGGAAACGACGACGACAACACGCTGGTTGGTACAACAGGTGCCGACACCATTCACGGCAACGGCGGCAACGACACGATCGTCGGTAAGGGCGGCGCGGACTTCCTTTACGGCGACGACGGCAACGACACGATCGACGGTACCGGGTTCGGCGGCGCCACGCTGGACGGCGGCGCAGGAAACGACACGCTCCTTGCGCAAGGTAACGACAATATCTACGGCGGAACCGGCGACGACATCATTAAGTTCGGCAAGGCTGGCGGCTTCGGGGGTATCCTCGATGGTGGCGACGGATACGACATAGTCGTCGTCAAAAATCCCAGCAGCCGTGTCGAAATTACCCTCTCTGCAACAGCCATGGTCGGCGTCGAAGAGATGCGTCTGCAGACGAAGGGCTACACCCATTTGTTGCTTGACGACGCAAACGTCGCCGCTGGCGAGCGACTGATCGTCGATGCTTCAAAGGTAAAGGAGGACGGTTTTGCGTTCGACGGTTCGGGCGAGACCGATGGCTTCTTCAAGGTCGTCGGCTCGTCGAGCAACGACTTCCTTATCGGCGGCGCGAAAAACGACACCATCTACGCCGGCGGCGGCGCCCTCAACGTGCTTGGTGGCGGTGGTGGCGGCGACAAGCTGCAACTGGGCAGCGGGACCGATGTCCTCTGGTACCATGGCGTCGCCGATTCCTCCTCGGCAACCGGCGTTGATACCGTCATCGGCTTTGACGCTGCTGCAGACCGCTTCGAGTTCTCGTTCCACATTACCGGTGTCGACGACACCGTCTCGGTGGCGTCGCTGGCCGGTGTCGATGCCTCTGCCCTATCCGCGCATCACGCCGTTCTGGCCAATGTCGGTGCAAAAACCTACCTCATCGCCGACGCCAACGGTGTCGCCGGATATCAGGCCGGTGAAGACCTCCTGATTGCGGTAACTGGCCTGACGGGCACCCTGACCACACAGAACTTCCAGCAGTCCGCTTATGAGTCCGACATCGACGGTGAGAACGGCGCTCATCTCGATATATTTGGTGCTGCCGTGACGGGCTTTCTCCAACTGGCGACCGGCGACGTGAACGGCGACGGCATTGCCGATCTCCTCGTCAAATCGGGCGAGAGCAAAACCGCGCTTCTCTATCTCGGTGGCTCCGATCTGACCCATCCCGTCTCGACACTGTCCAAGATGGGCGGCGGTGCGGTTGCGCTGGGCGGCGACATAAACGGCGATGGCATCGGCGACATCGTCGACGGCAACATGGTCGTGTTTGGCACCGCCGACGGCTTTCCCTCAAAAATCTCTGCCGGCAAGCATCTGACACCGTCCGAGGGGTTTTACATCCCGAATTTGATTAGCCCCGCCGCTGCGGCGACCAACGGTGACATAAACGGCGATGGCATCGCCGACCTGGCGTATGGCTACTATTCTTCATCGTCCGCGGCGGTGAACATTATCTTTGGCCATACTGGCCCCTTCAGCACAACCAGCAAGTACAAAGTCGCGTTCGACGGCACCCATGCGAGCCAGATCAGTATCGCGGGGACTGCGATTCAGAGCATAACGCTGGACAACGATGTCAACGGCGACGGCATCGACGAGATCCTCATCGGCACGGTCGGGAATCTGCTTGTGGTGTACGGCAAGACGACCGGCTTTGCGCCGAAGATCACACACGCAGATCTCACGATCAACGGTGCGGGCAGCACAGTGCTGACAACCGACATCAACGGCGACGGCCACACCGATCTTGTTTTGCGCAGCATCGGCAGCAGCGATCCTTTGTATTTCAGCGGTTCCGTCTACGTCGTGTATGGGACCGACACCGGTTTGCCGTCATCCGTCGATGTCCATGCGCTGGACGGCACGAACGGCTTTCGCCTCGATGGCGGATTGTATGAGACCGAAGCAGGAATTGCCCTCGCAGCGGTCGGTGATGTGAATGGCGACGGCTTCAATGACATCGCGATCGGCGCCGTCAACAAAATCCATGGCCAGGAAGGGTCGGTCTACGTCATCTATGGCTCGGCCGGGGGAATGCCGGCGGACATCAATCTCTCCACGCTGACCGCTGAACAGGGTTTCCGCATTCAGCTCGATCATTACGTCGGGAGCATCAAAGGCGCCGATCTCAACAACGATGGCCTCTCCGATATCGTCGTCAGTTCCCAGGGTCCGGGAAACACCGAAGTTTCCGTCTTCTATGGCCAGCTGCCCGACGAAGCCGTCAACCGCACTGGCACCGGGCTCGACAACACGATCTATGGCGGTTCGTTCGACGACACACTGGTCGGCCTCAAGGGCAACGACAAGCTTTATGGCGGCGGCGGCAATGACGTACTCTTCGGGGGGCCAGGCGCCGACCTGCTCGACGGTGGAACGGGCATCACGACGATCCTGTACAACGGTACAAAGGGTTCTCTGCAGTCGAGCTTCGACACAGTGCTGCATCTCGATCTCTCGGCTGACAAAATCGACCTGACCAGCGTCATCACCGGCATAGACGCGGCACAATCCGCCGCAACGCTCGCCGACCTGCCAACCGCGTTCGACGCCGAACACCTCGCTGCAAACCACGCCGCCATCGCCACCGTCGATGGCCACAGCTACCTCGTGATCGACGCCAACGGCACCGCCGGCTACCAGATCGACAGTGACATGCTCATCGCCATCGATGGCTACAGCGGCACGCTCACGACGGGGACCTTCATCTAAGCCGCTGCCTGCGGCTTCTCCGGCTCTTCGCCGCTGCGTGGGTCCAGTTCGACCACCAGCGGCGAGGCCTGCTCCGGCACCGGCACGAAAGCATCGTGCAGCGCTTTGGGCGCCGGCGCCTGCGTTGCGATGCGGCTGATCGTGTAGATCGCCAGCACCGCATGAATGCTCGCGGTATAGAGGAACAGCGCGCTGATCCCGAACTGCTGGATCACGCTCGCCGCGATCGGCGGCCCCAGGATCGACGCCACCGAATTGACCAGCAGCAGCGAAGCCGATGCCTCCACGAAATCGCTGCGCGGCAGCCGGTCGTTCACCTGCGCCACGCTCATGCCATACAGCGGCAGGCACGTCATCCCGAACAGCGCGATCAGTCCCAGCACGCGCCAGTGATTGTGCGCATCGTGATGTCCGAACAGATAGAGCAGCACCGCCGCGCTCGCGGCAAACACGCCGATGCCCGCGATGATGTAGCGGCGGTCGAGATGGTCCGACAGCCGCCCCAGCGGCACCTGCACCACCGCGCCGCCAAGGGTGAACGCGATCATGAACAGCGACAGCCAGCCGCGATGCAGCCCCATGCTCTCGCCATAGATCGGCGCGAACGTCCACACCGCCGCATTGGCACAGCCCACCGCCACGCATCCCGCCATGCCCACCGGCGAGACTTTGAACAGCCGCATCGGCCGAAGCCGCGGCACTTCCACCGCGCGCGGCTGCGGCTGGCGCGTCAGGCCCACCGGGATCAGGCACAGCGCATAGAAGATCGCCGCGATGTTGAAGAGCGTGAAGCTCGACGCCCCATTCGACATGAACAGCGCCTGCCCGATCACCAGTCCCGACAGGTTCACCGTGATATAGGCCGAGAATATCCGCCCGCGCGTCACATTGGTGGCGCTGTCGTTCAGCCAGCTCTCGATCACCATATAAAGACAGGCCGCACCGACGCCGAACGCCGCGCGCGTAACGATCCACACCGTCTCGTTCAGCGACATCGACTGCATCAGCGCCGTCGCCGCCGCGATCCCCGCCGCCACCGCAAACGTCCGGCTGTGCCCGGCGCGCGCAATCATCCGCGGCCCCAGGAAACACCCCGCCACGAACCCGGCGAAATAGGCCGAGCCGATCACGCCGATGATGTAGTGCGAGAAGCCCGCAAGGTCGGCGCGCACCGGAATAAGCGTGCCCAGAAGCCCGTTTCCGATCAGGAAAATCAGGGTCGAAAGCAGGATCGAGAAAATCGGACGGATCGAACCGGGCAAGGCGGCACCCACAGCGCAGGCGCACTCTATCGCCCCCGATTGTGGCGAAGTCAAAGCAACCAACTCTCCCCCTCCACCTGGTGGAGGGGGCGCGCTGTTTTGCGTCAGCAAAGCAGTGCGGGGGAGGACGCAGCAGCAAAACAACAAGAGGGAGGACCCGTCAGCTAGGCAGCGCGGGGCTTTTGTCGCGCTCGCGCCATTCACGCACCCGGCCTCGGAAATTTTGTAGAAGAGTACGTCGCGGCAAACTCAAACCAATGCCGTCCCCAGCGCGCCAAGATGCTTGGCTCCCGTCACATCCACCACCAGGTCCTGCCCCGCCTGATACCCGGCCACGCCGTTATAATCGACAATCAGGAAGAGATGCCCTGCGAGATTTCCGCTGGTCGCGCCAATCAGAATTGCGTGATGCGAGCCGAACGTGCCTGCTGTGAGCACCGCAGACAGATCGGCGTCGAGACTACCCTTGGAAAGGTTTGCGCCACTGATCCGCGGATCGATCGCTTCGACATCGGGCGTAACGTCGAACCGGTCGATCGCAAAATCCACGCCGTGCACGGTATCGTACGCCACTCCCATCGATTCCGTCGCGTAGAGATACGCGAACGTATCGTTCCCATTGGCATAAAGACTGTCGGCGCCGAAGCTCGCATCGAAAAAATCAGCGCCGGTTCCACCCTTGAGCGTGTCGTTTCCGGCACCGCCGGAGAACATGAATGTCCCATCATGTTCTGCCGAGCCGTTGAAGTTGAGGCTATCTGTGGCCTCCAATGGACTCGCATTGACGTAAAGATTCTGCCCGGCCGCCACCGTCCCATCGGTTGCAACCAGCTTGTAATCGCGGCCAGCCTGAAACTGCATGTACTCCACGCTGCTGACCGTGTCGGTATCGAGAACCAGCTTCTTGCCGGCGATGCCGTTGAACATCAGCGAGTCCGAGCCGTCGCCGCCATCGACATGATCGGCGGCGGAAAAGGGGCGTGCGAACCAAAAGGTATCGAAACCCGCCCCGCCGTTCAGGTCGACGGTCCCTTTGCCATCGATGTGAAGATCGGTCGCTTCGAGCGTATCGGACGCGTTGAGTACGAAGCTCGCATCTTTTTCCACGACAACCGATCCGCCCGTCAGCGTGCCATTGACGGTCAGGCTGCCCTGCACGACGTGAACGGTGCCCTGATTGTCGAAGCGCTCGACGTTGATCTTCACATTGCCGGTGCCAATGGATTCAATCAGGCCGAAATTGTCGATCGCAGTGTGCCCCGAGCCGCTGGCGATTGCGACCATACTGCTCGCATAGTTGAGCGTGATGCGCGCACCGCTGTCATTTTCAAGAGTGCCGTCGCCGTTGTTGCTGCCATTTAGCGGGTTGTAACCGAGACTGAACAGACCGTGCGTGATGTCGGCATCCAGATGCCCCTGATTCTCCAGGGTCGAGCCGGACACCACAACGAAACGTCCATCGACGCTGGTGTGGGTGTCGCTTGCCAGAACCATCCTGCTTTCGCCGGAAAGCAAGACCGAACCGGAAATGGCCGCCCCGCCGGCGGTGACCAGATTGCTCCCGGCGGACAGGCCGGCAAATCCGTTGGTGAACATGCCATTCACGCGGAAGACATTTCCGTGCGTCGTCATAGCGCCGGAGAAATACACATCGCCCGCAATCGTCGTCTTGCCGGTCACGTCGATGGTATTGGTTAGCGCAATCGTACCCTGACCATGCGACTTCCCGCCGGTGATCGTGGCGGGCAACGCGCGGCTGCTGATCGCGAGCGTCGCACCATCCGAGACGGACAGGTTATCGGCCGACGTGATGACGCTCGATGCAAACGACAGAGTCCCGCTTTGTACGTCGATGCTGCCGAAGTTTTGAAGGTAGGTGTCTATTTTGCCGATTACAGGCCCGTTGAACTGAATGTTTCCGTAATTGACGAACTGCGCGCTATCGCCGGGATAGCCGTTAATGATGGTCGCTTCGCTGGTATTGTTGTTGATCACGAGGCTTGCACCGGCGCGGTTGATCAGGATGCCGTGCGGACCGCTCGAGGTGTCCCCAGTCAAGGAGATTGTTGCCCGATCCTGAAGGGTCAACGTTCCTTGGTTTTCGACAATGTATCCGTCTGAAGCGTTTACGATGGAATTCGCATCGCACGTGCTTGCGCTTTGAAGCACAAGCGTGCCTTCACCGTTCAAAAACAGCGAGCTGGCGTTATCCATCCCGCCGGCTGCCGTCAGCGTTCCAGCACCGATGATGTTGTTAAGGGACACCGCGTCGAGCAGCCCGGAAACATGGACCATGCCTGCGAGAAGGAGATTGCCGCCGTCGAGGATCAGGGAATTGCTGAACGTGCCCTCTCCGGCGATCGAGAAGTTCGCGGCACCCGTGATTCTGAGGTTATCGTTTCCGACAGTGATCTTCTGGATGGCCGCGTCGTCATTGATCGTGACGGTGTGAAGATCGGCAGTGTCGATCGTCACCTTGTCGGCCGGCTTCGGCGCGCGGCCGAGATCCCAATTCTGCTTGGTCTCCCAATCGCCATCGGCATTCACATTCCACTTGATAACCGCCATGTCGCTCTCCGGCGTCCGCCCGCTACGGTCTTAGCGGAAGCCCAACGACACTTCCACGGTGCAGGTGACACGTGTGCAGGCTAAAGGGAACCCAGCGCGACGATGCCGGACAACCGGGCCACTACGCCGAACCTTGCGCTCAGTGCTTGAACAGATGCGGCACCGCGACGATGCCGACCACGATCAGGATCAGCATCGCGATCAGCAGCGGGCCGAGGTATTTCTCGAGCAGGCCGCGGGCGCGGTCGCCGAAGAAGTAGAACAGCGCCGCCTCGCCCATGAAGCGCGTGCCGCGCGCCGCGACCGAGAACAGCATAAACAGCGGGAAGCTCACCCCGGCAAGGCCAGCGGAGATCGTCACCAGCTTGTAGGGAATCGGCGTCAGTCCCTGCACTGCGATCAGGTAGGAATGCTCCTGATACGTCGCGCGCATGCCCTCGACTGTCGCCAGCGACAGGTTCAGCACATTGATCAGCCAGAGACCGGCCGTGTCCCAAAACATATAGCCGATGGTGTAGCCGAGCGCGCCGCCCAGCACCGACCACATCGTGCACCACGCGCCGATCAGGAACGCGCGGCGGCGATCCGCGAGCAGCATCGGGATCAGCAGCATGTCGGGCGGCAGCGGAAAGAACGACGCCTCGGCGAACGCGAATGCCGCCATCGCCGCCCAAGCGCGGGGGCCATGGGCGTTGCGCATCACCCAATCGTAAACGCGGCGCACGAAACCCGGACGCGACACAGCTTCGCCAGCAGTACTCATACGGATCAGATCCCTTCGCCGCGCGCCTTCTAGCAACCGCCTTACAGGCCGTCCATGCGCTTGCCGCCACAGGTTCCTTTGACTAGCTTTCGCGACGGTTAATCTCTGACAAGACGGGCGAAAACGGGCAATGGCGACGCGCAAACCGGCCAAAAAAGCGGCCAAGAAAAAAGTGGCCGTGAAGACGGCTGCCGCTAAGAAAGCACCGACGAAAAAGGCTGCCAAAAAAGTGTCAAAGAAGGCGGCGGCCAAGCCCGCCCGCAAGGCCGCGGCCGGCAAAGCCGTCGCCCGCAAGGCGCCCGTCTCGCGGAACGCGAGCAAACCGGGCGCATCCCGCCGTCCGCGCAAGTCGCTGCTCTCGCGCGCCGCATCGGCGGTTGCCCGCGTCGTGCCGCGCATCACCCTCGGCGCCAACCCCTACAACACCGATCTCGACAAGAACGCCGCGAACTACCAGTCGCTGACCCCGCTGCAGTTCCTGGAGCGCAGCGCCAAGGTGTTCCCGAACCGCACCGCCATCATCCACGGCACTGCGCGCTACACCTATGCGGAGTTCTATGCTCGCGCCCGCCGCCTCGCCTCCGCATTGCAGAAGCGCGGCATCAAGAAGGGCGACACCGTTGC
>DATAHD010000535.1:0-3913 GCA_036263395.1 Rhizomicrobium sp.
CGCGATGTCTCGCATGTGCCGCTCGCGATGGCAGCGCCGTCGGCGCTGGAAGCGCGGGTGCAGTCGGTGCTGGCGGCGGCGCATGCCCGCACCGGTGTGACGGCGAAAGACGTGGCGCGGATCGGCGCGATTGCGGTGGTGGTTGCTGCCGCGGTGGCGGTCGCGCGGCCGAGCTTTGCCGAGGCAAAAGCGAAACCGGCGCCCACGCGCGATCTGCAGGTTGCGGCACTGAACGCATCGCATGCCCGCGCGACGGCGTCGGCGCATGTGATGAATGCGTCGATGCGCAGCATGACGTCGGCGGATGCGTCCAGTGACAGCGATTCCGAGGCATCGAGCGACGCCGATGCGTCGTCCGATCAGAACGATGGCGACTGGCAGTGGGCCGAAGCACCGACACCGCCGATTCCGCCGACGCCCGTCGTCGCGCCAGAAGCCCTGCCCGCGCTTCCCGCGACACCAGCCACGCCCGCTACACCGGTGACACCGCAGGCGCTGCGCGGTGGCGAGGTCTATCGCTACGACGTCGTCGACGACAATGGCCGCCGCGTGCATGTCTATCGCAGCAAACTGACGCCGGAGGATCGCCGCAAGATCGACGCCGCGATGCGTCAGGCGCAGGAGAGCCTGCGCGCCGTACAGCCGCAGATCGAGCGTGCGATGCGCGATGCGCATGTCGCCGAGCGGGTGAACGACGCACTTCGCGCGGAGCAGCCGCGCATTCAGGCAGCGCTCGCCGAAGCACAGCGCCATGCACAGGACGCGCAACGCCGCGCCCAGGCCGAGGTGCAGCGCGCGATGGCGCGGATGCAGGTCGCGATGGATGCGCGGCGTAAGGTGCATGCGGACGTCGCGCAGGCGCTTGACCGTGTGGCCGAAGCGATGGACCGCGCCGCCGAGCAGGCGCACGCCCGGGCCGACGCGGCGCATGCGGCGGAAGACGAAGCCAGCGACCGCGCGGACACGCAGGAATAGCGCGCGACGGCGCCTTCAGATGCGTGTCAATCGCAGGCGAAGCGCGTTGCCGATGACGCTGACCGACGAGAGCGCCATCGCCGCCGCCGCGATCTCGGGCGAGAGCAGAATACCGAAGGCGGGATAGAGAACGCCGGCGGCGATCGGCACGCCCACCGCATTGTAGATGAAGGCGAAGAACAGGTTCTGGCGGATGTTCGACATCGTTGCGCGCGACAGCAGCCGGGCGCGCGCGATGCCGCCAAGATCGCCCTTGAGCAGCGTGATCCCGGCACTTTCCATCGCGACATCGGTGCCTGACCCCATGGCGATGCCGGCGTCGGCGGCGGCAAGTGCCGGTGCATCGTTCACGCCGTCGCCCGCCATCGCAACGATGCGCCCTTCGCGCTTGAGCTTTGCGACAACAGCGCTTTTCTGATCGGGCAGGATTTCGGCTTCGACCTCTTCGATGCCGAGACGTTTGGCGACGGCCTCTGCCGTGACGCGATTGTCGCCGGTCAGCATGACGATGCGGATGCCGTCCGCGCGCAACGTGCTGAGGGCATCCGGCGTGCTGGCCTTCACCGGGTCGGCAATCGCGATTGCAGCGGCCACTTTTCCGTCGATGGCGGCGAAGATCGCGGTCGCGCCGTCCTGGCGCAGCGCGTCCGCGTCTGCGGCGAGCGGCGACGCATCGATGCCCCGCTCCTGCAGAAACGCGCGATTGCCGAGAACGAGTTTGCGTTCCTCGACAACACCGAGCGCGCCCTTCCCTGTTGGAGAATCGAACTGCGAGACAGATGGGATAGTGAGACCGCGGTCTTTCGCAGCGGCGAGGATTGCCGCGGCCAGCGGATGCTCGCTGCCCTGCTCCACGCCGGCGGCAAGACTCAGGACATCGTTCTCCGCATAGCCTTCGGCAGTCTTGATGGAGACGACTTTGGGGCGGCCTTCGGTCAGCGTACCGGTCTTATCGGCGACCAGCGTATCGACGCGCTCCAGCGTTTCGAGCGCTTCTGCGTTCTTGATCAACACGCCGGCCTGGGCACCGCGGCCGACGCCGACCATGATCGACATCGGTGTCGCGAGGCCCAGCGCGCAGGGACACGCGATGATCAGCACCGTGACCGCGGCCAGCAGCGCATAGGTGAAGCGCGGCTCCGGTCCCACCGTCATCCAGACGGCGAACGCAACCACCGCAGCGGCAATGACGGCCGGCACGAACCAGCCGGCGACGCGATCCGCCAGCCGCTGGATCGGGGCACGGCTGCGCTGCGCCTCGCCCACCATCTGCACGATGCGCGACAGCATCGAGTCGGCGCCAACCTTCTCGGCACGGATCACGAGCGTGCCCGACCGGTTGAGCGTGCCGCCGGTCACCTTGGTACCGACGTCTTTGGTGACCGGCATGGACTCGCCGGTGACCATGGACTCATCGACCGCGGAATGGCCTTCGACGACCTCACCATCCACGGCCACCTTCTCGCCCGGCCGGACGCGCACGCGATCGCCGATGACGAGGGTATCGAGCGGCACTTCTGTTTCGCCTTCGTCGGTGATCTTGCGCGCGGTCTTCGGTGCGAGATCGAGCAGCGCACGAATGGCGCCGGAGGTGTGTTCGCGGGCCCGCAGCTCCAGCACTTGGCCCAACAGCACAAGTACCGTGATGACAGCGGCCGGCTCGTAATAGACAGGCACCATGCCGTGCATCTGCACCGCAGCCGGAAAAATGCCGGGTGCGATCGTGGCCACGACGCTGTAAAGCCAGGAGACGCCCGTCCCCATCGCGATAAGCGTGAACATGTTGAGGTGGCGCGAGACCAGCGACGCCCATGCGCGGACGAAGAACGGCCAGCCCGACCAGAGCGCGACCGGTGTTCCGAACGCGAATTGAATCCAGACCGATGCGTTGGCGGAAACGAAGCGATCGAGGCCGAGCAGATCTCGCCCCATGCCGAGAACGATCACCGGGATGCTGAGCACGAGGCCGATCCAGAAACGGCGCGTCATGTCGGCCAGTTCGTGATTGTGAACGGGCTCGCCGCTGATGATCAGCGGCTCAAGCGCCATCCCGCAGATCGGGCAGGCACCCGGATAATCCTGACGCACCTCGGGATGCATGGGACAGGTGTAGATGGCGCCTTCGACGGGCGGCTTCGGGGGCGCCGTATGCGCAGCATGACAGGCGTGCTCGCCACCTGACGACGGTGCGGTAGGGGCCGCGTGACAGGCTTTCGCACCGTTCGCGGGTGCGGCGTGATGATGGTGGTTGTGGTGCTGATGATCGCTCATCGCGGCCGGGTCCGGCTTCGTTTCCGTTGACGGGTCTACCATACCCCTATAGGGTATATCCAGTAGATACTGGATGAAATCGACATGGCCGGCATGCCGACGACGCGTCTTTGTTTGTCCCTGTTGGCCGCGCTTCTGTCCTCCACGGCTTATGCCGACGACATGGCGGGAATGCCCGGGATGGCGGCACCGCCGCCGCAAAGCGCGCCAGCTGCACCGCCCGACACGATGGGCGACATGGATATGAGCGGCATGAAACACGACATGGCGGCGATGCCCGGCATGGCGATGCCGTCGACCGGGATCCTCGGCAGCTATCCGATGTCGCGCGATGCGTCGGGGACGAGCTGGCAGCCGGATGTGGCGACGCATAGCGGGATCCATCTGATGGCCGACGACTGGATGTTGATGGCTCATCTCAGGCTCACCGCGATCTACGACATGCAGGACGGGCCGCGCGGCGAGAACATGGGCTTCGTTGAAGGCATGGCGATGCTGATGGCGCGGCGCGATCTGACGGCGAACGATGCGCTGCAGTTCCGAGCGATGCTGAGCCCCGATCCGTTCATGGGCAAGCGCGGCTATCCACTGCTGCTGCAGACCGGCGAGACGGCGGATGGCGTCACGCATCTGGTCGACCGGCAGCATCCGCACGATCTCTTCATGG
>DATAHD010000536.1:0-7160 GCA_036263395.1 Rhizomicrobium sp.
CATCCGCCCGATGCCGCGCCGTGTGAAATCGGGATGCGTGTACATCGCCCGCACCCGCGCCGCTTCGCTTGATGGATCGAGCATCCGCGCCTCGCGTCCCGCCGAATGATCGCCGCCGAACAACGTCGCCCGCCGGCTCCATCCACCACAACCGGCGATGCGCCCATCCTCTTCGATGACGAAGTAGGTGCCATCTTTGATGAGCTGCGTATCCAGCCCCATCACCGAAAACGACGCCTGCACCTGCGCCGGCGACAGCACCGGCTTCAACAACTCCGCAATCGCCGCATCCATCAGCGGCTTTAGCACGGGCACATCGTCCAGCTTCGCGAGGCGGTGGGTGAAGGTCATGCGCAAATCCAGATCAGAGCGTAAAACGAGCATAGCTGTAAGAGCAGAATGCGACGCCGTCTAACCCTCTCACCCTCCCCTTGAGGGAGGGTCGAATTCGCATCAGCGAATTCGGGGTGGGGTCCACCACTGCATGACCCCGCCCCGAAATGCTTCCGCTTCGCTGCAGCATTTCGACCCTCCCTCAAGGGGAGGGTGAACTCAACACGCATCCCTTCTGTTATGCTCACCGCATGCGATGGCTCCGCCTTCTCCTCAAACTCTTCCGTCTCTCCTCACGCGCCGCGCGGGGCAACCAGCGCGGCCATCGCCATCGACGGCGTGACCAATTTTAGTCCTACCTGAATCCCAACAGTACCTGCGCGCTTAAGCAGGCACTCACCGCAATCAGCGAACGCACGCGCCATTGCGTGCGCCCGGCGGTAGCGTTCCCGAAATTTCATCGGGAGGAATTTTCATGCGTACGTTTGCATTCGCGCTCGGCCTGTCCGCACTGCTCGTCACGGGGGCCGAGGCCGAGAGCTTCACCTTCGTCTCCAAAGTCACGCGCGGCGAGGAGCTGCAGTTTCCGGACAGCGCCGCCACACCGGCGCTCGCCATGACGCAGAAGGGCACGATGACCTCCACCCTTGCCGACGGCAGCAAGACCACCGGCGACGTGCGCTCCATGGTGTGGACGACCGGATCGGCGGACATGCAGCTCGGCGGCCTCGTCGAGATCAAGGAGCCCGACGGCACCTGGGCGATCTCCTTCAACGGCCGCAATGCCGCCAGCGGCCCGCAATCCGGCGACGGCTGGGGCCGCCTCTCCGGCATCAGCGGCAAATACAAAGGCAAAACCGGCGCCGGCAGCTGGAGCTTCTCCGAAACAGGCGGCGTCTCGACAATCGACGGTTCCGGCCACTGGGACCAATAGGGTAAGGTCCCGGCGAGGCCCAAAGCGTGCCGCCAAAGGCACGCTTTACGGCCCTTGGGGGCCATCGGCGGAAAGCCGCCTTTCGCACCTTGACCCCGCGCCTTCCCTAAGTATATTGCGCCGCTCCCGCCGGACTCGGTCCAGACGGGTTTCATAGCGAATTCAAGGACTTACCCATGTTTGCGGTCATCCGCGCCGGCGGAAAACAGTACAAAGTGGCGAAGGACGACGTCCTGACGCTCGACCTCCAGAAGGGCGACGTCGGTTCCACCCTCACGCTCGGCGAAGTCCTGATGGTTGGCGGCGACAGCCCCAAGCATGGCGCACCGCTGGTGTCCGGCGCCTCCGTGGCGGCCGAAATCGTCAGCCATGGCCGCGGCCCCAAGACGATCGCGTTCAAGAAGAAGCGCCGCAAGAACACCCACCGCAAGCGCGGCGGCCGTTCGCACCTGACCACGATCAAGATCACCGGCATCACGGCGTAAGGACACCCAACCATGGCCCATAAGAAAGCTGGCGGCTCCTCGCGCAACGGTCGCGACTCGAACCCCAAGATGCTTGGCGTGAAGAAGTTCGGTGGCGAAACCGTCGAAGGCGGCAACATCATCGTGCGCCAACGCGGTACCCAGTTCTATGCCGGCGACAACGTCTGCATGGGCCGCGACCACACCCTTTTTGCGACCGTCGCGGGTCATGTGCAGTTTAAGTCGGGCTTCAAGCGCCGCACCTTCGTATCGGTCATTACGAATGCAGCGAACCCGGCCAAGACGGCGGCGGAATAAACAGGCGGCTGAAAAGATAGGCCGCCAAGAAATTGGCGGTCCATGATGCGAGGGAAGATGGTCCGCCATCTTCCCTTTTTTCTTTCCTCGCACCCTGGAGGGGAAAGACGTGTCATGGTTTGGAGACTTGAGACCGACAGACTGATATTGCGCCCGCCGGAAGAGCGCGACGTGCCCACGATCGTTGCGCTCATCGGCGATTATGATGTGGCGAAGAATCTTTCGACGGTGCCGCATCCTTACAGTCAGCAGGACGCGCACAATTATCTCGCAATGACGCGGCCAAAACTCGCCGCCGGTACCGATTACAGCTTCTCGATCATCCGCAAGGAAGACAACTTCCACATCGGTGGCACGGGGCTGCATCTCACCGAGCATGGCAACGAATTCGGCTACTGGTTTGGCCGCCCCTTCTGGGGCTTCGGCTATGCCACGGAAGCCGCACGCCGCATCGTCGAGTTTGCGTTCTTCGAACTGCAGCTGCCGGCGGTCTGGGCCGGCTGGTATCACGACAATCCGCGCTCCGGGCATGTCCTGTCGAAGCTCGGTTGCCGGCCGCACGGCCAGGACACGCGCAAGTGCATGTCGCGCGGGCATGAGGTGCTGTGCAATCTCGTGACGCTCGATCGCGCCGACTACATGGAAGAGCGGAGGACGGCTGCATGAGCGCGCATCCGGCCACGCGCCGCCTCGTCCTGCGTCCGTTGATGCTCGGCGACAAACGTCCGTTCGTGACGCTTCTGAACGACTACGACGTCGCGAAGAATCTCGGCCGCGTCGCGCATCCCTATAGCGATGCGCTGTTCCGGGAATTCCTCACGATCACGCACCGGCAATGGGAGGACGGCGTGGGCTACACCCTCGCCGTCACCCGCGCGCTCGACGGCGCCTTCATCGGCCTCTGCGGCGTCAACCGCCGCGAGGACGGCGCGTGGGAGCTCGGCTACTGGTTCGGCAAGCCGTACTGGCGCCAGGGCTACGCGACGGAGGCGGCGAAAGCCGTCTCCCGCTGCGCCTTCGACCGCCTGGGCGCGGAGCGCCTCACCTCGGGCTGGTTCTTCGACAACCCGGCCAGCGGTCACGTGCTGGAAAAGCTGGGTTTCCAGGCCACCGGGACGGAGGAGGTCAACTGCGTCTCCCGTGCGGCGCCCGTCCTCTCGAACCGCGTGGAGTTGACGCGCGCCGATTTCCTGCGAAAGAGAGCGGCATGAACGCTTTAACGCAGAGGACGCAGGGGACAGGCGCAGGGGCCGCTGAGGTTACTCGGCGCGCGACGCGCGCCAGCAATCTTGGCCGTTCACACCGCCATCACCGCCCGGACGGTGCCCCCGCGTCCCCCGCGCCGGTCCTCCGCGACCTCCGCGTTAACATTGCCCCTGCATCCACCAACGCCCTCACCGAGGAACGCACATGAAATTCCTCGATATCGCGAAGGTCTACGCATCGTCCGGCAATGGCGGCAATGGCTGCGTTGCGTTCCGGCGCGAGAAGTACATCGAGTATGGCGGCCCATGGGGCGGCGACGGTGGCCGCGGTGGCGATGTCGTTGTCGAAGCGGTCGATAATCTCAACACGCTGATCGACTATCGCTACCAGCAGCATATCAAGGCGCAGAACGGCGAACCCGGTGCCGGCAAGGACATGCACGGCGCCGGCGGTAACGACGCGATCATGAAGGTGCCGGTCGGCACTGAGATCTACGAAGAAGACGGCGAGACCCTGATCGCCGATCTCACCGTCACCGGCCAGCGCGTCACGCTCCTGCATGGCGGCAATGGCGGCTTCGGCAACGCGCACTTCAAGACCTCGACCAACCAGGCGCCGCGTCACGCCAACCCCGGTCAACCCGGCGAAGAAAAAGTCGTCATCCTCAAGCTGAAGCTGATCGCCGATGTCGGCATCGTCGGCCTGCCCAACGCCGGCAAGTCCACGTTCCTCAGCCGCGTCAGCGCCGCCAAGCCGAAGATCGCGGACTATCCGTTCACGACATTGCAGCCGCAGCTCGGTGTCGTGCGCATCGACGGCACCGACTTCGTCATCGCCGATCTGCCCGGCCTGATCGAAGGCGCGCATGAAGGCGTTGGCCTCGGCGACAAGTTCCTCGGCCACGCCGAACGCTGCAAGACGATCCTGCATCTGATCGACGGCACCGACAGCGCCATCGCGAAAGCCTACAAAACCATCCGCGGCGAACTCGAAGCCTATGGCAACGGCCTCGAAGACAAGCCGGAGATCCTCGCGCTCAACAAGATCGACTCGATCCCGAAGGCGCAGCTCACCAAAAAGAAGGCGAGCCTGGAGAAAACCAGCGGCGTCTCCGTCATGACGCTGTCCGGCGTCACCGGCGAAGGCGTCGATGCGGTGCTGCGTGCGCTCGTCGTCGAGATCAAGAAAGCCGGTACAAAGCCCATCAAGCGGGGTGCCAAGTCCGCAGGCTGGGTGCCGTGAGTCTTGCTTATTCTTCCACCTCCCCCTTGTGGGGAGGTCGAAACGCGCAGCGTTTCGGGTGGGGGGCCCCCCTATGAGCGATCCCCTCTTCGATACCCACCTTGCCGTCATCAAGGTCGGCTCGGCGCTGCTGGTCGATGCCGAGGCCGGTACGTTGCGCCGCAGCTGGCTGGAGTCGTTGCGCGACGACATCAACGATATCCGCGGCAAGGGCCGCCGTGTCATCGTCGTATCCTCCGGCGCCATCGCGCTTGGCCGCCGCACGCTCGGCCTCAAGCCCGGTCCGCTTCGGCTCGAAGAGAGTCAGGCCGCTGCCGCCGTGGGCCAGGTCACGCTCGCCGAAGCCTATGCCGAAATCTTCAAGCAGCACGGCACCACCGCGGCGCAGGTGTTGCTCACGCTCGGCGATACTGAAGAACGCAACCGCTATCTCAACGCCCGCGCTACGCTCAAGACCCTGCTCGACCTCGGCGTCGTGCCGGTCATCAACGAGAACGACACCGTCGCCACCGCCGAAATTCGCTACGGTGACAACGACCGTCTTGCCGCGCGTGTCGCGAGCATGATGGAGGCGGACTCGCTCGTCCTGCTCTCCGACATCGATGGTCTCTACACCGCCGATCCCAACCGCGACCTGAATGCGCGCCACATCGACCGCGTGCCCGCGATCACGCGCGAGATCGAGGCAATGGCCGGCGACTCCATCTCCGGCGTCGGCCGCGGCGGCATGGCGGCGAAGATCGTCGCCGCAAAAATCGCCACCGCCGCCGGCTGCGATGTCATCATCGCCAAGGGCAAAGCCGATCATCCGGTGAAGGCGGTTCGCGACGGCGCGCGCTACACGATCTTCACCGCGTCGAGCACGCCCGCCGCCGCGCGCAAGCGCTGGATCGCCGGCGTGCTGAAGCCGCAAGGCGCTCTCATCGTGGACAGCGGCGCGGTCAACGCGCTGCGCAAAGGCAAGAGCCTGCTGCCCGCCGGCGTGCGCCAGATCGAAGGCCGGTTCGAGCGCGGCGACGCCGTCGCGGTGCGCGACCAGCAGGGCCATGAAATCGCGCGCGGGCTCGTCGCCTACAACGTCAGCGACGCCGAACGCATCGCCGGCAAGAAGAGCGCCGAGATCGAAACCATTCTCGGCTACCGCGGCCGCGATGAGATGATCCACCGCGACGATCTCGCGATGCTGGAGACGGTGTGATGGCAATCGACATCGAAGGCATGAAGCTGGCCACCGCGATGAGCGACATCGTGTCCCCGGCCTACAAGGCGTCGCTGATCCTGCGCGAAGCGTCCACCGAACAGAAGAACGCGGCGCTCGTCGCCGCCGCCGCCGCGATCCGCGCCAACACCAGAAAAATCCTCGGCGCCAACGCGGGCGATGTGAACACCGCCAAACAGAAGAAAATGTCATCCGCGCTCGTCGACCGTCTCCTCCTCAACGAGGCGCGCGTCGAAGCCATGGCAAAGGGCGTCGAAGACGTCGCCGCGCTGCCCGATCCCGTCGGCCGCGATATCGCGCGCTGGCAGCGGCCTAATGGTCTCGACATCGCCCGCGTCTCAACGCCCATCGGCGTCATTGGCATGATCTATGAGAGCCGTCCCAACGTAACGGCCGACGCTGCCGCGCTGTGTCTCAAATCCGGCAACGCCGTCGTGCTGCGCGGCGGCAGCGATGCGCACGCCTCCAACACCGCGATCCATGCCGCGATGGTCGAGGGCCTGAAAGCCGCCGGCCTCCCCGAAGCCGCCATCGCGTTCGTGCCGATCAAGGATCGCGACGCCGTCGGCATGATGCTCGGCGGCTTCACCGGCAGCATCGACCTCATCATCCCGCGCGGTGGCAAGGACCTCGTCAAACGCGTGCAGGACGAAAGCCGCGTCCCGGTGCTGGCGCATCTGGAAGGCATCAACCACGTCTATCTCGACGCGAAGGCCGATCTCGAGAAAGCGCGGGCGGTCACACTGAATTCCAAGATGCGCCGCACCTCCGTCTGCGGCGCCGCCGAGACGTTGCTGATCGATCGCGCCATCCTCGCGACGACCGGCAAGACGGTACTCGAAGACCTCGCGGCGGCGGGATGCGAAATTCGCGGCGATGAAGAAACGCTTGCCGCCTTCCCGAAGGCAAAGCCCGCCGTGTTCGACGACTGGAACACCGAATATCTCGACGCCATCATCGCGGTGAAAGTTGTGGCCGGTGTCGAGGAGGCGATCGAGCACATCTACTACCACGGCACCCATCACACCGAGTGCATCGTCACCGAAGACGCTGCGACCGCCGAACGCTTCCTCTCCGCCATCGACGCTGCGATCCTGCTCTGGAACGCCTCGACCCAGTTCGCCGACGGCGGCGAGTTCGGCATGGGCGGCGAGATTGGCATCGCTACCGGCAAACTCCACGCCCGCGGCCCGGTGGGGTTGGAACAGCTTTGCACCTTCAAATACAAAGTGCGCGGCACGGGACAGGTGCGGCCCTAATCATCCCCCTCCACTCGTTGGAGGGGGCAAGATCATTCGCATCCAGCGAATGATCTTGGGGGAGGACCTCTCCGCAGAGACTCTTTATCGAACAGCAATCCGGCGGCATGATCCTCCCCCGCGTCGGTTTGCTGACGCAAACCGCCACGCCCCCTCCAACGAGTGGAGGGGGATGATTAGGGCCG
>DATAHD010000537.1:0-2263 GCA_036263395.1 Rhizomicrobium sp.
AGTGGATCGCGGCGCTGACCGACATCCACCAGAACAAGCTGGCGCGCGAGCATCAGCAGATCGTCATCGGCGAGGCGCGGCATCGCCTGAAGAACCTGATCACCATCATCGAATCGCTGGCCAAGAGTTCGCGGCCGAAGAACGAGCCTGCCGTCGATGACTTCATGCGCAAATTCTCCGGCCGCTTGCACGCACTGAGCGCCGCGAGCGATCTGTCGCTGGCGAGCAACTATTCGGCGATCGACCTGGAAGAGATCGTGCGCGCGACCCTGGCGCCGTTCCTGGAGACGGAGTCCAAGCGTCTGACGTTCGGCGGGCCGAAGCTGGCAGTGTCGGAAGCAACCGGCGGTGGGCTGGCACTCGGCATTCACGAACTCACGACCAACGCAATCAAGCACGGCGCATTGTCGGTGCCGGACGGAACGGTGTCTTTCCAGTGGCACACGGAAGACGCGGGTGCAGACGAGATCGTCGTCATGGAGTGGATCGAGCGCGGCAAGGCGCAAACATCACCGCCAGCGCGCGAAGGCTATGGCGGGCGCGTGATCAAATTCATTCCATCGCGCGAAAAGAACGGCAAGGTCGAGATCGACTATTTGCCGGACGGTTATTACTGTCGTGTCAGCTTCGCGCGGGCGAAGGCCGCCGCGGCGCAAGAGGACAAGTCGGTTCCATGAAGAGTTCCGTTCTGCTGACGCGGACCGACAGGCATGGCACGTCCGACAAACTGAAGGTTCGCTTCGGCAGCAATGTGAGCCGCATCGCGTCCCTGACCGCCGGCAGCACAGTACCGGACGACAGCATCGTCAATATCTTCACAGCGATGGGCGCGGCGGACTGGTGGTCGGGACTGACCGACGTGCATGTCGGCAAGTCGCTGGCGGACGACTGCGATCCGACCGTTATCGACGGGTTGGTCGGTGCCGCGAAACTGGCGGCGGGCCGCGACCTGACCGTGCATTGGGCGGAAAAGCCGGCGGGCATATCCGCGGGACCGTTTGCGCAATGGCTGCAGACGACATTCGGCAGCGGCGCGACGCCGCTCGCGCCGCCGGACCGCAAGGACTTCGAGTATTTCATCGCGGGCGGCAGCTATCGCGCGAACTGCATCCTCGAAATGCTGGCGGCGAATTTCGCCGGACGCCGGTTCGACACCATTCTGGATGTGGGCGCCGGGATCGGCGCGATGACGTATTTCATCGCCGACAAACAGAAGCTGGGCGTCGGCACGGCGCGGATGATCGAGCCGCTCGAGAAGCGCGCAAAGGTGGCGGAAGAGTTCTGGAAACAGATGCTTCCGCGGCCCGACATGAAGTTCATCGTGCAGCGGCCGGGCGCACAGGCCGATCCGTTCGACTATCCGGTCGATCTGATCTTCACCTGCCAGGCGTTTTACTACATCCCGCGCGCGGAGCGGAAAGCGGTGGTTGATCGCTGGTGGAAGGCACTGCGCCCTGGCGGCGTGATCATCCTGCTGGAGGACATCACCGATGAGCCGGAAACGGTGGAGGTGGGACATCCCCTGCGGCCCATCCTGCGGCGGCCGGAGGTTGCGTCCTATTTCGAAGGCTATGCGCCAGTGAACGTGTTCGTGCACAAGGATCGCTGGAAGTCCTCGCGCGTACTTATGCATACAACAAAGGCCGATTTCACAGCCGGATCGATGATGGTGGCCCACAAGGCGCCGTGATCAGCTGCGTTGCGCCAGCGCCTCTGCCAGTTTCGGCGCGAGGACATCGGCGGTGTAAGGCTTGCTGACCACCGGGATGTTCTTGAAGCGATCCGGAAATTCGATGTTGCGGCCATAGCCGGTCGCAAACACGATCGGGATGCCGAGTGCGCTCAGACGATCGGCAATCGGGAAGCTGGACTCGTTGCCGAGGTTCACATCGAGGATTGCGAAATCCGGCTTGTTTTTTTCGATAAGCCGCAACGCCTCGCTGACGTTCGGCGCGACATCGACGAAGTTGGCGCCGAGCCGTTCGAGCGACGCTTCTGCGTCGAGCGCGATGATCATGTTGTCTTCGACCAGCAGCGCACGGCCGCTGACGCGCGCCCCGGACATCGATTGGATCCCCGGCCGCGGTGGATGCGACGATGCCAGCGGCACCTGCGGGACCTGCACGTAGTTCGCCGGGATGACGAACTCTGCGCTCACGCCGGCGAGGTTGTATTGCACCGATGCTTCGCCGTTGAGGTCGAACGGGATCGAACGCTCGATCACCGTCGTGCCGAAGCCGCGGCGTGTTGGGGCACGGACCGG
>DATAHD010000538.1:0-2653 GCA_036263395.1 Rhizomicrobium sp.
GCCTTCGCTGCAGGAAGGCAAAGTCCCGAACTTCCAGAAGACACAAACGGAGATGGCAGATGCAAACCGGCTCCCGAGCCGCCGCATCGTGCCGGCGCTTAAACCGGGCAAGGTACCCGGGACAGTCGACATCGAGCTGAAAGTCAGCGACTCGCTACCGCTTCATGCCAGCGCTGAACTGAACAACGACCATGGTCCGAACACTGCGGCGTTGCGCACAGTCGCCACCGTTCACTACGACGATCTCTGGGAATTGGGTCATTCGATCAGTGGCACAGCGCTGATCGCGCCTGAGCGCCCAGGCGATTCCAAGGTGTTCGCAGGTTCGTATCTCGCGCCCATTTGGGGCAGCCCTTGGAGCATGCTCCTCTATGGCTATACGTCGAACAGCGATGTGACCGCGATTGGCGGTCTCGGTGTCCTTGGCAAGGGCTATGCCGTCGGGGTGCGCGCCATTCGGCAGTTGCCGCAATGGGGCAACTACTCGCAATCGCTGAATTTCGGCATCGACTTCAAGCACTTCAAGCAGGACCTGTCGCTTGGTGGCGCCGGCGTCACGGCTGCGGTCGACTACTGGCCATTGTCCGCTTCGTACTCGCTGCAGGGCGAGGACAACGGCTCGCAGGTCAACATAAACCTGGCTGCGACGTTGGGACTGCGCGGCATTGGCAGCGGTGTTGCGACGTTCAACAACAATCGTGCGTTCGCGAGTCCGGATTTCATTCACGTCAATCTGGATACCGATCTCCTCTACAACCTCGGCTCCGATATCTTCGCGGACGTGCGGTTCTCCGGACAGCTTTCCGACGGCCCGCTCTTGTCCGGCGAGCAGTTCGCAGCGGGTGGGTTGCAGTCTGTGCGGGGTTATCTGCAATCCGAGGCCGTCGGTGACGATGGTGTGTTCGGCTCCCTCGAACTGCGCAGCCCCTCCATCGCGCCATACCTATTCAACTTTGTTGATGAATGGCGCTTCTACGGCTTTGCGGACAACGCAGCCGTCTGGCTGCACAAGCCGCTCGCGGGACAGCAGGACACATTCACGCTTCTAAGCGCGGGTGGCGGTACACGCTTCTCGCTCTTCAATCATTTTACCGCGGACGCGCTAATCGGCGTGCCGCTTCGATCAGGAACAGTCCGGAAAGCCAATCATCCGTATGCGGCATTTCGGGTGAAGACGGAGTTTTAAGATGCAATTCAACTGGAAGCCATTTGCGGCCGTTCTGTTCGGTGTGGTCTTCAGCACCCTTGCTACCCTGCCGGCTTCGGCGGAGGAGGGGACTGGCTGGTGGCAGAAGGATTGGCCCTATCGCAAGCAGATCACGATCGACACCACCCCGAGAGGCGCGAACATCTCGCAGCCGGTCGGGCGTACCGCGCTCCTCATTCGTCTGCACAGCGGCAATTTCGCTTTTGCAGATGCGCAAGAGAGTGGCAACGATCTGCGCTTCGTAGCGTCGGACAACAAGACACCGCTCGCTTTCCACATTGAAAGCTTCGATGCCTCGCTCGGCGTTGCGACGGTGTGGGTCGACATTCCCGATTTTCCGGCAGGCGCCGCTAAGGACATCTGGCTCTACTACGGCAACAAGAATGCGCCAGCCGCCGCGAATTCCGCGGCAACGTTCGATGCCGATTATGCACTTGTCTATCACTTTGACGGTGCGGCCGGCATGGCACCGCGTGACAAGACCGCGAACGGAAACAACGCCGTGGCAGCGCCGTCCGGTCTCGACGCTGGCGGTGTGATCGCAAAGGCCGCGAAGTTCGCTGGTACGGCGCCGATTCCGGTGGCGGCGAGTTCGTCGCTCGATCTGGCCGCTGGTGGGCAGTTCACATTCAGCAGTTGGGTGAACTACGCAGGCCCGCAGGCGCGCGCGATCCTGTTCTCGCGCCACGAAGGCGCGACGTCGATGCTGATCGGCCTCGACCAGGGTATGCCGTTCGTCGAAGCGACGGGCGTGACACGCATCGCGGCGCCGCAGGCGATGGCGCGCGGGCAGTGGGCGCATCTTGCCGTGACCGCGGACGGTACAAAGATCACGATCTATGTGAACGGTCAGGCCGTTATCAGCCGCGATGGCGCGTTTCCGGCTATGAAGGGTGGCATTGCCTTTGCTGGCGATACCGATGCTTCGAGCGGCAATGCCTCCTTCGCGGGCGAATTGGATGAAGTGCGTGTCTCGCGTACTGCGCGCTCAGCTTCGGCGATCTACGCTGACGTGGTGGGTGAGGGGCCGCAGAGCAAGCTGGTCCGGTTTGGTGAGGACGAGAAGCAGTCCGGCAACAGCTTCGGCTACTTCGGGATCATTATTCAGAACGTGACGATCGATGCGTGGGTCGTCATCGGCATCCTCGGAATCATGGCGCTGGCATCCTGGATCGTGATGTGGGCGAAGGTGTCTTACGCCAACATGCTCGACCGGGCGAACGACCGGTTCCTCGACATCTATCGCAAGGCCGGTGGCAAGCCAGAAGCGGTAACCGATGCGGCTATCCGCGGCGGCCGACGCGTCTCGCAATCGTCGATCTACCGCATTTACCGCGCCGGGGCAGACGAGATCGCGCGCCGTGCCGAGCAAGCAAGGGGGCGGCCAGTTCTCCATGCCGAAGCGATCGAAGTCATTCGTGCCCTGATGGATGCAACCATGATCCG
>DATAHD010000539.1:0-10822 GCA_036263395.1 Rhizomicrobium sp.
GCCTTCGCGTTCGTAGAACGCGCAGGCCTGGCCCGGTGCGACGCTTTCTTCCGGCGCCAGCAGTTCGACCGAGACCGAATCATCGGCCCGCTTCGTCACGCGCGCATCCACCGGCGGGCGCGTCGAACGCACCTTCACGGCGCAGTCGAACACGTCGGCCATATCGGCGAGCCAGTTCACATCGCGCAGCACGATCGTCTTGGTCTGCAGCGCCTCACGCGGGCCGACCACAACGCGCGCGTTCGCGGCATCGAGCTTGATGACGTGCAGCGGCTCGGCATTGCCGGAAAGCCCCAGCCCTTTGCGCTGCCCCACGGTGAAATTGATCACGCCGTCGTGGTGGCCGACGACATTGCCGGCGAGATCGACGATATCGCCCGGCGTCGCGGCGCCCGGCTTCAGGCGCTGCACGATGTTGGCGTATTTGCCGTCCGGCACGAAGCAGATGTCCTGGCTGTCCGGCTTGTCGGCATTGGTGAGACCGAGCTCGCCGGCAATGCGGCGCACCTCCGTCTTCTCCATGTCGCCGAGCGGGAAGCGCAGGAACGACAGCTGCTCCTTCGTCGTCGCAAAGAGAAAGTAGCTCTGGTCGCGCGACGGATCGGCGGCGCGATGCAGCTCTGGCCCATCCGGGCCATCGACGCGGCGGATATAATGTCCGGTCGCCAGCGCATCGGCGCCAAGCTCTTTCGCGGTCTGCATCAGGTCGGTGAACTTCACCGTCTGATTGCAGCGCACGCACGGGATCGGCGTCTCGCCGCGCGCATAGCTCGCGGCAAAATCTTCCATCACAGACTTCTTGAAGCGCTCTTCGTAGTCGAGCACGTAGTGCGGGATGGCGAGCTGCTCCGCCACCTGACGGGCATCGTAGATGTCCTGTCCGGCGCAGCACGCGCCCTTCTTTTTGGCGGCGGCGCCCGCATCGTAAAGCTGAAGCGTGATGCCCACGACGTCGTAGCCGGCGCGCTTCATCAGCGCGGCCGTGACGGAGCTGTCGACGCCGCCTGACATGGCAGCGACGATCCGCGTCTCCGAGCGAGGCTTTTGCGTCGTCATGGCCGGGCTTTTAGGGCGGGTGGCCGGGCGGCACAACCCACGCTCAAATCCCGCAGATTTCCTCGCGCCAGCGGCGGGTTACTTGCTTTTGTAGCCATCGGTCAGCGTCTTCAGGAACGCCACGATGTCCTGTTCGTCCTGATCGCTCAGGCCGAGATTGCCGAGTTCTTCGGTGTTCAGGTTCGCCGGCTGCTCCGGCGCGGGCCAGCAGTCGACGCCCACAACGCCAGACCCGTTGCACCGGGGCAGGACATCGCGCGTGTTGTAGAAATGCACGACCATCTTCAGGTCGGTGAAGAAGCCGTTGTGCATGAAGGCGCGTGTCATGCCCTTGTTGCCACCGCGGGCGACGTTGCGAAGGCTCGGAACCTGGAACATGCCCATGAACCGCGACGCCATCGCGCGCCAGCTGCTGTTGTTGGATGCCTGCAGAATCGGGCCGATGCCGTTGTCGACAAAAGCCGTTCCCAGCGGATTGGCGATCAGGCCTTTTCCGTTGTCGACATCCTCATGCAGGAACGGATTGTTGCGATTGGACGGGATGCCGATGTTGGTGGCCGAGAAGTCGGTGAACAGCGGACGGTTACCACCCGACGCGTGACACTCGCCGCAGCCAACCGCATCGCTGTTGAAAAGCTTGAGACCGTGCGCTTCCTGCGCGGTCAGCGTCGCCGTACCTGCGAGCACCGCGTCGAACTTTGAGGTGAACGGCGAGACGGCCGACGATATTTCGAAGCTCGCGATCGACTGCGCCAGTTTCTGATAGGCGTTGTTCGCGAACAGGCGATCGGTGGTCGAGAGCTTGAGCGGTGTCAGGCTGCCGCCTTGCCCGGGCTTCTGGCACACCTTCTCGGTGTTTTCCGGCCACGCGATGGACTGCAGATCGATTCCCCACACCGCTTTGAACACCGATGCGTACTGTCCCTTGGCCACGCGGTAGAGGACGCACGCGCGGTCCGGCATGGCCATCTCGAGCGGGTTCACGAATGGCGCCATCGCCTGATCCGCGGCGGGGCTGCCGGTCACTTCGCCCGTGGCACCCGCATCCCAGAACGTGCCGCCTATGAACTCATCGGTCTTGGACTCGTAATGCAGGGGCGGTGCGAAGGCGCCGTAGGCAGCGGCGATCGGCCTGCGGTTTCCAGCACGTGGAAAGACAGATCCAGGGAACGACACGACGGTGCGGTTGATCTGACTGATACCGCCGGAAAATCCCATCTTTGGGGAATGACAGGTGGCGCAGGCCTGGTTGCCCCGCACCGACAGCGTGACATCGAAGAACAGCAGCCTGCCGAGCTGCTTGTTCCGCTCGCCGCTCGGCAGATTCTTCTTCTGCGCCTGGGCAAGCGCCTTCTGCTCCTCCGATGCAATTTCCGCGGAGAGCGCGATCGCGTCGGTGTTCTCGTTCATCGTCTGCGCGTAGTCGATCGCCGGACACTGCGAATAGCCAGGGCAATGCGACCCGGCATTGGCGGCGAGGCTGGCCGACAGCAGTGCGATGGAGAGGATCGCTCCGCCCAGCATGATGCGGACGAGTTCCCGACTTTTCGGCTGCATTGTCGCCCCTCGCCAACACCTTCCCCATATTCACCCGGCGGGAAAGCGTGCTCAATCCGCATATGCCATTTGTGCGCACATGCTGTGACCGACTGACGGACAATTTGAATTGAATAGAAGCGAGTGCCAGCCGTCGCTAGCTCATGTAGTTGAGCAGAGACACCTGTTGCAGCCTGGACGTCACCTGCAAGGCGGCCTGCAGCGCAACCTGGTTCTGGTTCAGCTTGGTGATCGCTGTCGGCATATCGACGTCCTGGATGTCCGAAACGAAGCCCTGATACAGCGTCGACATCGTGTCCTGATTGTCCGACGCGTCTTGCAGGCGGTTGTAGACGAAACCGTTCGCCGCCGTGGCGTTGTTCAACTGATCGGTCACCGTCTTGGCCGCCGTGATCTGGCCGGACAGGAAGGTGGACTGTTCCGTTGTCAGCGTTTCGCCGAAATTGCCGTTGGCGTTCTGATATTGGGCGACGGCCTTCAGCGTGCCGATCAGGCCGGAGCCGAGATCGCTGGCAAGCTGACCGACCTGCACTGTCTCACCGTCACCGATCCGCACGCTGTTCTTGATCGTGCCATTCTGAAAGGCCGAGGCGACATCCGGCATCGACGCGAGATCGGCGAGCGATGTTGCGGTGAACGGCGGCTGATCGTTGTTCTCGCCGCCATAGATATATTTGCCGTTGGCATCCTTTGCGTTGAGTATCTGCGATGCGGCCTGAAACACGCTGTCGGCTTCGGTCATCAAGGTCGAGCCGTTGTTCTGGCCGACCGCATCGGTCAGCGCCGTGCGTAGCTGCTGCCCCAGATCGGAGAGGGCGCTGATCTGGGTGTTCTGCAGATCGGCCTGGGTCAGCGCCTGCTTGGTGGCGGCCTGATAGGCATCGACGCGGGCGCCGGCCGAGCGGGCGGCTTCCATCAGCGCGACCTTGTCGCCGTATCCGGCGTAGTCGCTGGCGACCTTGCCGCTCGATACCTGCTGCTGGCTGAGATTCAACGCGACGTTCGCCGAGTTGATCTGGTTCAGCATGTATTGCGCCTGGGTGTTGGTCGCAATCCGGTCAACGGTCATGGGTCAGGCCCTCACTGGATCTGGAACAGCGTGTCGTAGAGTGTCTGCACCGTCTGCAGCATACGGGCCCCGGCCGCGTAAGCTTGCTGGTACAGCATCATGTTCGACAGCTCTTCATCGAGATTGACGCCGGAGACGGACGACTGGCGCGACTGCGCCTCGGCCAACCGGTCCGACTGCGTGGTTTTGTTGGTGTCGGCGGTGGTGCTGCGCGACGCAACGTCCTGATAGAACGCGGCCGCATAGTCGCCGAGGGTTGTGGTCTGGGTGCCGAGCGTGCCGACCGCCTGGAACGTGCGGCGGGTGTCGGAGACGTTCTGCAACGCGAGAAGGCCGCGCGTGTCGCCGCCCGCAACGATCGACTGCCCGGCGACGGTCGTCGCGGTGATCGAGCCCTGCGCCAGCGCGATGCGCGACGGCTGCTGCGTGATCGCCGGATTGACCGAGAAGTTCTGCGCCTGGGCGTAGAGCTGCTGCGAGCCCATGCCGAAGAGCTGGCTGAACGACATGCCGGTGGTGCCGCGCTGTGTCGTGTCGTTGCTGACGTCGAGGCGGTAGTTCGCATTCGCCGCCGACGGCGTCATCGACAAGGTGCCATCGTTGCCGAGCGAGAAGGTCGCCTGCCCGCCCATCGCGCTGTTGAGCGCGGTGACCATGTCGCCGACCGACATGCCGGCTGTCGTATTGACCGTCGCCTGCTTGGCGACCTCGCCATTGGGGCCGCGCAGCACGAAGGTGATCGCACCCGGCTGGGTGAAGCCCATGCTGTCGGTCGCGCTCAATCCCGTCGCCGTGATCGACGGCGCGGCCGACTGGATGATGTCGTTGAGGCCGAAGAACTGCGAGAAGCCGGCGCCGCCGCGCGATGACGGCGTCGTGGCATCGTCCTGAATGACGAAGCCGTTGCTGCCGGTCGCGTTCAGCGAGAGAACACCGTTCGTGAATGATGCGGTACCCTTGCTGCCCAGCGCGCCATTGAGCGCCGTGGTGAAGTCGCCGACCGTGCCACCGAACGACTGCGCCGCGCCGCCATCGACCGACAGTGTGCCGGCGTCGAAATCGATATCGACCCGCGACACCATATTGCCGTTGGCATCGGCGATCGCGACCGTCGTCTTGCCGGTGAAGTTCAGCGCATCCGTATCGAGCAGGCCGGTGTTGCGGCCAGTCATGCTGGTCGGCGGCGGGAAGCTCGCATTCGCGTTGTGCTGGGCGTTGAACGCCTGCGCCGTCTGCTGTGCGAAGGTGCCAAGCTCGCTCTGCAGCGCGGGCAGCGCGTTGTCGCGCATATCGAGCAGGCCCTTGAGCTGGCCGCCCGAGAGGTGGGCGTTGAGCGGCACCACACTGCCGATCTGGCCACCGGTGGCGGGATTGGTGTTCTGGATGCCGATGGCGGAGTAGTTGCCGTTGCTCGCGCCCGGCGTATAGGTCAGCTGGGCATAGGTATCGCCGACCAGGTTCACGCCGTCGGTCGTCATCACATTGATGCGGCCGTCGGGCAGTTCCTGTGTGCGGATGCCCATCATGCTGGACAGATTTTGCAAAGCGGTATCGCGCTGGTCGAGCAGCGGCGACGAGGTATCGCCCAGCGCCGCCGCGTTCGCGATCTGGCCGTTGAGCTCGTAAATCTGCTTCGTCAGATTGTTGACGGAACCGATCGAACTGCCGACCTGCTGATCCACCTGTCCGCGCAAGTTCGAAAGAGACGACGAAAGTCCGGAGACCGTCGACGTCAGATTCTGGAAGGCGTTGAGGATCGACTGCTGGCTGGCGCTGCTGGTCGGGGCCAGCGAAGACTGGCTGAATGCCTGGAATATGGAGTCGAGGCGCGAGGTGAGCGAGGTGCCATCACCAGGCTGGCCGAGCAGTGCGTTGAACTGCGAATAGACATCCGACTGCGCGCTGTACTGCGAGGCCGACGAATTCGCCGACAGAGTCTCCATGCTGAGATACTGATCGACGACGCGCTTGATATCGGCGATGCCGACACCGGCGATCTGTCCACCAGCACTAAGTGTCTGCTGCTCCACCGTGCGGCGTGCATAACCGACGGTGTTGAGGTTCGCGACGTTGTTGGCGACGACGCGCAAGGCGGCCGAATTCGTCTGCAACGCCGTCAGCGCGCTAGACATGATGCCGGTCATGGACACGTCGGTTTGCTCCGCGAATGCTCTTCGCCCGCAGAATTGATCGCAAGCGGCGTGCCAGTGCTTTCCCCGGAATTTCGCGGTTTCGCGCCCTTCAACGTAAGCAAATCGTGAAACGGTGGGCAGCCTTTGCCGGGCTGCGGCAGTTCGTGCCTCCAGCGCTGCGCACAATCGGCCCTGCGCCTATAGGATAGAGTCGTACGCCCGCAGAAAACCGCGCGCTTTCGATTGGTCCGGCCCTTGCTACAGCGCTAGCGGGATCAATGCGGACGACCTCGTGACACACGTTGCGAACATCGCCAGTTTGCAGATTGCACCGGACGCCAGCGCCGCCTCGAACGCGGCGCTGAAGGCGATGCCGTCTGACATGAGCGGTCTGTTCGCCAGTCTGCTGTGCAAGAGCCTTGGCGATGTCCATGCCAGTGCGCCGGACACGACGGCCGCACCGCAGATGACATCTTTGCCGGTTGCCCCGCAGCCGGTCACACCGCGCGGCGTCATGCAGCTGCCCATCGCGCAGCAGTCCGTCATGCCGCAGCCGGCCGCGCCGCGCGACATCATGCAGTTGCCTATCGGTCAGCAGTCCATCATTCCGCAAACGGATGTGCAGCCGTCGCAGATCGATCTCTCGCAGACCGACGATCAGCAGCCCGTCGTCACCAGCACGCAGCCGGCAAAGGACATCACGGCCAGCGATATCGACAGCGCGCTACGCACTCAGCTCGATGCGCTTCTGAATAGTGACAGCGCGAAGTCTGGCGCACCGGCTGACGGTACGAAGCCGAGCGTCAAGCTGATCGCGAAGAACGACGTTCCCTCGCAGCCGTTCCCGCTGGCGCCCAATCTCATGCAGATGCTGGCAGCGCAGCAGCCCGCCACGGACACGACCGACAGCAAAACACAGCCGGACGACAGCGCGAGCGCGACCACGACTCCGCAGGCGTCGGCTCAGACGCCGGATATCGCCCAGCTTCTTGCCGCGCAGCTCAGCACCAGTGCCGGAGTTACCGCGCCGGCAAACGGCCCGGCCGCAAAATCCGAAACGACCCAGCACCCGCCCTCGCAGAGAGTCGACCTCTCGCAGTTGCTCGGCGCGCAGAGCGGCATGAACGCGGGCGGCACGGCCAAACCGGGTGACGCAGCGGCCAAGACCGATGCACCGCAGGAGCAGACCGCTTCGTTGAAAGCCGGCCTCGTGCAGATGCTCGCGGGCCAGGCCAACGCGCAGATCAGCGGCGACGCGAAAAACGCCGAGAAGCCGGCGACCAGCGACGCCGCAGCGCCAAAGGCCGCGGTTACGCCCAGCCTCATCCAGATGCTGGCCGCCAAACTGCCGGCGCAGGCGAGCGAACAGGCAGCCAAGGCAAAGCAGCCAGCCACCGCAACGCCGGCAGCGCAGCCTGAAGCGGGCAAAGCAGCGGCTTCCACAACCAAGGACGCCGATCAGCCGCAGAAGGCCCTCGCCGACGCCACCGCCGATGCGAAAACCAACGTGCCGCAGCAGCAGACGGTGAATGCCAAGGCGCTGCCGATCCAGTTCGGCGTTGCCGATCCGCAGAACGGTGGCGCGCAGCAACAGCAGAGCGGCAGCAAACAGCAGCAGCGCCAGACCACGCAGGCGAGCGCGAGCGATGCCATCGATCCGCTGAAGTCCAGCCCGGCGCCGCAGGCGAATACCGCGCCCGTCCAGCCGGCGGCCCCCACGCCGCATGCGCTGACTGCGCAGCCTGCGACTCCGGCTTCCGATGCGCTCGCGGCCGCGCAACCTTCGGCCCCAGCGCAAGCCACGGCTTCGCACACCGTCGCCACGTCACTGCATCTGTCGCGCGACAGCGATACGACACCGGCGCCGAACCTCGCCGCGCTGGCGGTCAACATTGCCGCGAAGTCGAAAGACGGCGAGAAGCACTTCGACATCCGCATCGATCCGCCGGAGCTCGGCCGGGTCGAGGTCAAGCTCACCTTCGATGACGCGGGCAAGGCGCAGGCCAGCCTCACCGCCGACAAGCAGCAGACGCTGGATCTGATGCAGCGCGACCGCAGCACGCTCGAGCGTGCGTTGCGCGACGCGGGTGTCGATCTCGCCGGCGGCGGTCTCAATTTCTCGCTGAAAGGCCAGGAGCGCGATCAGGGCAACCAGACGCCGTCCGGCCGCGGCCGCAACCTTTCCGTCTCCGCCATCACGACCGATTCCAGCATGCCTATCCCGGGCATGCGCACCAGCGCAGCCGATAGCCGGCTCGACATCCGCGTATAGGACCGACCATGAGCGCCATTACGTCCATCGACACGACCGCCGCAGCCGCCGCTCAGACCGGCGCGCAGAAATCGCTCGCGGGCAACTTCGATACCTTCCTGACACTGCTCACGACGCAGCTGCAGAACCAGGATCCGATGAACCCGATGGACTCCAACCAGTTCACCCAGCAGCTGGTCGAGTTCAGTCAGGTCGAACAGCAGATCAACACCAACGACAACCTGAAAACCCTCATCGGGCTCGGCACCAACCGTAACGCCGCCGATGCGGTCAGCTATCTCGGCAAGGCGGTCACCGTCTCCAACGGCCAGGCGGCGCTCGCCGGCGGCCAGGCGACTTGGAATTACGCGCTCGGTTCGACCGCGGCGAACACCACGCTGTCAATCACCGATGCCAGCGGCAAGGTCGTCTACACCGGCGCCGGCGAAACGACGTCCGGGCTGCACACCTTCAACTGGGACGGCAAGGACACCAACGGCAACCAGCTGCCGGACGGCGCGTACACGCTCAAGATCAACGCCACCGACGCCAGCGGTGACAGCGTCGGCACGGCGATGGCCAGCGGCGGTGTCGTCACCGAAGTCGACATGTCGGGCAGCGAACCGATCCTGCTGCTCGGCGGCGCGCTCCCCATCAAGCTTTCCGACATCTCCTCCATCGGAACGATCGCAAGCAGCAGCAACTAGTCAGCAACGCATACGAACCCGGTACGCAAGAAGGCGCACCACCCCAATCGCAAAGCGGAGCGGAAGACTCCGACAAGCATCGAAGACTGAAGGAACACAACCATGTCTCTCTATGGCGCCATGATGACCGGCGTTGCCGGCCTGAACGCACAGAGCAAAGCACTCAGCACCGCGTCTTCCAACATCGCGAACGTGAACACCATCGGCTACAAGGGTGGCCAGAGCGTGTTCTCGACCCTGCTTACCGCCAACCAGGGCGCCGGCGACGTCTCGTCGGCCGGCGTCATCGCGATGACGCAGCAAAATATCACGCAGCAGGGCCTGCTGCAGACGACGCAGTCATCCACCGACCTCGGCATCTCCGGCAACGGCTTCTTCGTTGTCAGCCAGGCGGCGAACGATCACACGACGCAGTACTACACCCGCGCCGGCGACTTCCAGCCGGATGCCTCGGGCAACCTGCGCAACAGCGCGGGCTTCTTCTTGCAGGGCTGGCCACTGGACGACACCGGCGCGATCCCGGCCGACCGCAACGCCCTGACGACGGTCAACATCGGCAACCTGTCGGGCAAGGCGCAGGCGACGACGAACGTCTCGCTGCACGCCAACCTGCAGTCGAGCACCGCGGCGGTCACCGGCTACGCGGCCGGCGACATGGCGGCCGGCACCGTCACACCGGCGTTCCAGCGTTCGGTCACCGTCTATGACAGCCAGGGTGGCAGCCAGCCGCTCAACGTCTCCTTCGTGAAGACGGGTGCGAACAAGTGGAGCTATGAAGTCCAGTACGCCGGCAACGAAGCCAACCTCGACGGCACGACCACCGACAAGGTGATCGCGAGCGGCGATGTGACGTTCAACTCCGACGGCACGCTGGCGACGCCGAGCGGTGCGCTCGACGTCACCATTCCGTTCGGTGCATCGTCGGGCCTGCAGCCGCAGTCGATCAAGCTGAACCTCGGCACCGCGGGCGGTTCGGACGGTCTGACGCAGTTCGACAGCGCATCGACCCTGATCTCGCAGAACGTCGACGGCGCGCTGTTCGGCAACCTGACCGGCATCACCGTAGACCACGACGGCTTCGTGTCGGCGCAGTTCTCCAACGGCCTGTCGCAGAAGATCTACAAGGTTCCGGTCGCGACCTTCACCAACCCGGACGGTCTGTCGGCAGTTTCCGGCAATGCCTTCACCGCGAACGGCGACAGCGGCATCGCTTCGCTGAACGAAGCCAATCTCGGCGGCGCCGGCCAGGTGCAGTCGAATGCGCTGGAATCGTCCACGGTGGATCTGGCGACGGAATTCACCAACCTCATCACCACGCAGCGCGCGTATTCCGCATCGGCCCGCGTCGTGACAACGGCGTCCGACATGCTCAGCGAATTGATGCAGGTCGTACACTAACTGAAAACGCCCGCGTTTCAGGCGTTATTTGAAACACGGGCGCTTCGTTTGAGCACAAGTTGAGCGGACATGTTTGTACTTCATTTACCCTATGCCTTGGCACTTTCTTAGAGGGGCATTGGTTACTTTGCGTACGGGTAGTGAAGTTGGGAGTTCATAATGGCAGAGGACCGGAGAGGACGCGTCAGCTACGTCATTGGGCCGGATGGCAGCCCGCTGACGCTTGCTGATCTTCCCCCGCCGCACACGAAGCGGTGGGTGATCCGCCGCAAGGCGGAAGTGGTCGCAGCCGTGCGCGGCGGCCTGCTCAGCCTTGACGATGCATGCAAGCGCTACACGCTGACGGTCGAGGAGTTCCTGGCCTGGCAGCGGGCGATCGATCGCTTCGGCCTGGCGGGCCTGCGCGCAACGCGCGTGCAGCAGTATCGCAACTAGGTGGAATACGGATGGCGAATTGGCGAATGGTTACGCATTCCCTAATTCGCCCTTCGCGCATTTTTGCATTTCGTCGCAGCCAATTTGAATTAACGCATTAAGGCACCCTTTACCAACAACGCGGCAATGTTTGCCTAGCACGGCGCGCGTGCAGAGGCTTTGGACATTGCCCTCGAACCTCGCGCCCTTGGTGGAGGTTGGCGTTGCCGGAGTTTCT
>DATAHD010000540.1:0-1630 GCA_036263395.1 Rhizomicrobium sp.
AAAGAGGATGACGAGGATCTGTGCCGCGACGCCGATGCTGGCATAGCTTGGTGTCAGCGCCAGGCCGAGAAGCCCAATGCCCATCAGCATGAAAGAGAGGATCAACGCCGGCTTGCGCCCGATCCGGTCGCCGAGCGTGCCCAGCATGATGGCGCCGATGGGGCGCGAAATGAACCCGATGCCGAACGTCGCAAGCGACAGGATGAGGCTCACCGACTTGTCCGTGGACGGGAAGAACGTCGCGCCGATCTGCGTCGCAAAATAGGAGTAGGTGACGAAGTCGTAGAAGCCGAGCGCGTTGCCGGCACTGACGGCGAAAACCTGTCGGGCGGGAAGACCTTTGGCGCTCATCTCTCCCCCGTCTTTACCGGCGCCGTCTCCGGCATCAGCGACATGGCGATGACACCGACGATGCTGGCGCCCATAAGATAGTAAGCGGGTGATAGAAGGTCGCCGCTTTTGTCGAGCATCTCGGCTATGATCGGTTGCGTGGTGCCACCGAAGGTCGCGATGGCGATCGCGTAAACCGTGGCGAGACTGCCGGCGCGGATGTGCTTGGGCAGCAACTCCGTCACCGCAACGAGGTTTGCACCGGCGCTGAGCACGCCCAGCATCGTGATGATGGCGGTGATGCTGAGCAGTACCGGCGCTGTGGGACTTGCGATCAGCCACATGAAGCAGGGCACGACGGTAAGCACCTGCAGCGCGCGGGGGATCACCATCACAGGCTTGCGGCCGATCTTGTCCGACGACCAACCGCCAACGAAGCTGAACACCAGATTGCTGATGCCGAACACGAGGCCGCTAAGCAGCGCGATGCGCGCGTCGGCGTGGAGATAGTGTGTCACATATGTCGGCAGGAAATAGAGCACGTAGATCGTGATCGTCGAGGCGGCAAGCGACAGGATGCCGAGCACAATGGTGCGCCCCTGGCTCAGCCATTCGGCCAGCGGCAGGAAGGCGCGCTCAGGCGGCGCCTTGTGTGTCTCCGGCAAATGCGCGCGCAGGATGAAGCCGATGGGCAGGATCAATGCGCCCACCATGAAGGCGATGCGCCAGCCGAAATCCTGCAGGCCCTGCGCATCGAAGAAGAAGGTGAGCGCATAACCGAGGCCGGCGGCGAAGATCGTGTTCGCGCCCTGGCTGACATACTGCAGCGTGGTGAAGACGCCGCGGTTGTGCGGCTTGGCGGCCTCCATCAGGAACGCCGTGGTCGGCCCGACTTCACCACCGAGCGCGAAACCCTGCAGCAGACGCGCGAGCACCACGATCACGGGCGCCGCGGCGCCGATGGCGGCATAGGAGGGCGTTAACGCGAGGGCGAGAACGCCGAAGCCCATCAGTGCGAAGCTCCACAGCATTGCGGGTTTGCGCCCGTGTTTGTCGCCGTATGCGCCGAGGATCACTGCACCGATCGGGCGGCCGATAAAGCCGACGCCGAAGGTGATGAGCGAGGCCATCAGGCTGAGGAACGGCGTCTTGAAGGGAAAGAAGGTGTGGCCGATCTGGATGGCGAAGAACGTGTAGACGGTGAAGTCGTAGAACTCGAGCGCGTTGCCGATGACGCAGGCCACGAGATGACGGCGCTTGATGGGCGGCGTTTCCGCCGAGATGTCTGTCACTACGCCCC
>DATAHD010000541.1:0-7746 GCA_036263395.1 Rhizomicrobium sp.
TCGACGGCCGCGCCTTGATCCGGCGCACAAGTGTGAGACTGGTCATCGTTCTTTCTTCCTCTGCTCGGCTTCGCGGCTCTCGGCAAAGAGCGCGAGGCGGTCGAGGCCGCCCGACCAGAAGCGCGTGTAACGGTCGAGCCATTCCATCGCCTCGCGCATCGGCTTGGCTTTCAGCTCCACCGACACCGTCCGCCCCTGCTTGCTGCGAACGAGCAGGCCGGCATCGTTCAGCACATCGAGATGTTTCATGATGGCGGGCAGGCCCATGTCGAACGGCGCGGCCAGTTCGCTGACCGAAAGCCCGGGCTCGCGCGACAGTCGGGCCACGATCGCCCGCCGCGTGGGATTGCCCAGCGCCGTGAATGTCCGGTCAAGCTCGGTCTCAGAATACTTCACCATATTGGAAAGTATTGACCCGCCGCACTGCGTTGTCAAATCGCGGCGCTCGGATGTTCAGTTCCAGCCGCCCAGCTTGTCGTGCGCGGGCGCAATCGCGGCCGGAAACGCCACGACGTTCTGCGGAAATACTTCCAGATACACGCCCCATTGCGACGGCGGCGTATCGGCTTGGCCATGCGGGAAAACCCCGCGCAACAGCATTTTGCGGAACTCCGCCGCGTTCGCACACGCGACCGCGTTCTGTTGCGTGTTGCCGCCGCACGCCGCGCCGTCTTTCGGATAGCTGCCGAGCAGCTCGTTCGTCTGCCATCCGGGCCGCGCATTGGCGGCTGCCACATCATCGAGAAATTGCTTCCGGCTCTGCCGATAGGAAACAACGGTACTTGGCACATTGAACGTCAGCGAGTCGAAGCCGACGGCCAGCTTGCCCGGCATCGTCGTGCTGGCATCCGCAATCAGCGCTGCCACGAATTTCGCCGACAGATGCTTGGCCTTGTCCGCCGGCGCGGCGCCTCCATCCGCATTGATGGCGGGAAATGCATTCACGCCGATGAAGCCGATGTTGAACGCCTTCTCCGGAAAGTGTTTCAGATACATCTGCAGCATCTGCCGCCACGCCGCCTGCACCTTGCCCGGCGTGTAGCCCAGGCTCTGCCACAGCTGCACGGAGTTCGCACCTTCGCAGCCGCCGACGGCCGGCAGGCGCAGCTCATCCGTTGTGGTCGTGATGCCGCTGAGCTTGATCATGCTGAGATGCTTGTAGGCGCCGGTGCGGCGCAGATGCTTCGCCAGTTGCGCCAGCATGTCGTTGAACGCGCTCAGATACGCTGCGCTGTAAGGCGGCGCCATGTCGAACGTGTAGCACTGCTCCGCCGAGAACGCGTCGACGGTGAAGGTTGCGTGCGGCGCGCCCATGCCGCCGGCACTCTTGGGCGTGAACATCCACGCCGGTGTCTGCGAGCCCGTCTCGATGCCGATCTCGAAGCGCTTGTTCGCGGCCAGCGCGATCTGCACCACGCGATCCAGTGTGGTCCAGTTGTACTGCTTGGTCGCCGGACTGATGTCGGCCCAGCGCAGATGGATCAACAGACCATCGACACCCGGTACCTGCAGCGCCTGGGTGGCCACGGGATCCTGCGCCGGTGTGTTGGCGGCGATGATGGCGTAAACACCACCCGGCGGAGTCGCGGCGACCGCCGGCTGGGCGAAGGCGAGGGCAAGCCCCACAAGGCAACCGGCAGCACTGCGCAACGCCATGGTGTCGAACCTCCGCAAATCCTGAAACGGTACTGGACCCCGGTTGCCGGCCCGTTACGGCGCCGGGTGCATTTGAATTACATTTTCCCCGGATTAGGCTGCATTATCACCTGCACTATCGATCATGCCGCCCAAACCACGCCGCAAATTCGGTCCCTCGCAGAAGGACCGCATCTTCTTTGCCTGTCTTCCCGATGCGGAGACGGCGGTGCGCATTCATACGCTTGCGGTGCAGCTGAAGGAAACGCACGGCTTCACCGGCAACCTGATCCTGCCGGAGCATCTGCACGTCACGCTGTTTCACCTCGGCGACTGGCAGGTCCTGCCGCAGGAGATCGTGAAGATCGCGCTGGACGCCGCGGCGACGGTTCAGGCCGCGCCCTTCGAGGTCACCTTCGACAAGACGCGCAGCTTCCCCAACCGCACCGGCATCTTTCCATTCGTGCTCAACGGCCCGGTCGCGGCATGGAATCCGCTGCTGGGCACTTTGGCGGGAACGCTCAAGAAAGCCGGTCTCGGCGGCGCGACCAAGGGTGAGTTCGAACCGCACGTCACGCTCACTTACGACAAGCTGCGCCTGAAGGCGGCCAAGGTCGCGCCGCCCATCACATGGACGGTGCGCGACTTCGTTCTGGTGCACAGCCAGCTCGGCAAGACCACGCACACCCATCTCGGCCGCTGGCCGCTGCAGAAGGACTAACGGATGCCGATCGAAGCTCTTCGCACGCCGGATGAAGCGTTTGTGCGTGTCTCGGATTTTCCTTTCGCACCGGCGTACATCGAAGACCTTCCCGGTTACGAGGGGCTGCGCGCCGCCGTGATTGACGAAGGTCCACGGAATGCCTCGCACACCTTCCTCTGTCTGCACGGCGAACCGACCTGGAGTTTTCTCTATCGCAAGATGATGCCGGTGTTTCTCGGGGCGGGAGGCCGCGTCGTCGCGCCGGACTTCTTCGGCTTCGGCCGCTCCGACAAGCCGGTGAACGATGGCGACTACACCTTTCACTTCCACCGCAATTATCTGCTGCGGCTGATCGGACGGCTGGACCTGCGCAACATCACACTCGTGGTGCAGGATTGGGGTGGTCTTCTCGGCCTCACCTTGCCGGTCGCACCTGACATGCGCGATCGTTTCAAGCGTCTCATTGTCATGAACACCGGTATCGCCGTCGGCGAGTCGATGGGAGAGGGCTTCGCTGCCTGGCGCAGCTTCATGGCGGGCCGGCCCGATGTCGACGTCGCCGCCCTGATGAAACGCGGAACACCAATCCTCAGCGATGCTGAAGCCGCCGCCTATGCCGCGCCGTTTCCCGACGCGCGCTACAAGGCCGGCGTGCGGATGTTTCCGAAACTGGTGATGACCGATCCCGGCATGGAGGGTATCGACGTCTCACGCGAAGCCGCCGCATTCTGGTCGAACGCGTGGCGCGGACAAACCTTCATGGCTTATGGCGCGAAGGATCCGGTGTTCTCGCTCGACGCGATGCAGAAGCTGCGCAGCCAGATCCACGGATGTCCCGAACCGATGATCGTTCCCGACGGCGGCCACTTCGTTCAGGAGTGGGGCGCCCCCATCGCCGAGGCAGCCCTCCGCCACTTCGGCTGATTGGTTCAGCGCTTGCTCTTGTTCGCCGGGTTTAGCGGCAGAAGCGCCTGGTCGATCACCGCCCGCATCGCGGCCTTCGATAGTCCGTCCGAGACCGTGCGATACGCCCGCATGCCGTCGTTCAGCAGGACGAGGGTCAGGACGTGTGTTTTCACAGTTGCCGTCGGCAGGTCAGGCCGCATGCGCCCGACGACCTCGGTGAGGATTTCCACCAGCCGGGTATAGGCGCAGCCGAACATGGTGCGGATTTCGGGATCGCGAACGCCTTCGACCACCGCCTCCTGCGAGCCTGCAATGATCCGCCACGAATTCGGTCCGGCCAGTGTCTCGTAGTCCGCGGTCACCCAGGCGCGCAATTTGTCGAACGTGTCGATACTCGCCGCTGCTTCGATGTCCTCGAAATTGCGCTCCAGCAGGCCGAACAGCAGCGCGCGCTTGTTGGCAAAGTGCACATAGATCGCGCCCTTGCTGAGCCCGGCGGCGGCGCACACGTCCTCGATCGTCGTGCGATTCCAGCCCTGGGTGACGATGCAGTTGAGGGCTGCGTCCACGATCTGACGCCGCCGCGTCTCCATATAGGCGTCTGAGCGTTTGGGCATGATTTTCAGCTTTTCAGGATTCGCCCTTGGAGTCATCTTGACAAAAACCGACTGGACGGTTTTTATTATTGCCAACCAGAGGATTGCTCATGCCCATGTCCAAAACAGTTTCCGCATCGTTTGCGATGCTGCTCGCTCTCGCCGGCACAATGGCACCGGCGTACGGCGCGGTGTTGAAGCGGCTCTACCTGGCAAGCAACGGCAGCGCCACCGGCGCAGATGGCGACGGCACGCTGCGCTGGGGACCCTGGGAGCGCGACACGTCGGACAAACTCCCCGCCGCCTCCAAGTCCGCTGTTGTTTATACAACGGCACCGCTGGACCGGCAGGTACAGACAACCGGAAACATCACCGTCGATTTTTACGCCGCCAGCGACACGCGCGACGTCGGTCTCAGCGCTACCGTCGAAGACGTTCAACCCGATGGCACAGTGACGGTTCTCAGCACCAAACCTTTGTCCGCCTCGGCGACACCGGACAAAGCCGCGTTCTACAGCCTCGATCTCGGCGACGTCTCACACGCCTTCCTGTCGGGCCACCGCATTCGCGTGGAAATCTCCACCACCGCGGCCAGCGCCAATCAACGTGTCCTGCACAGCATCGCGCGCCCGTCTGCTTTGGTACTACGCGTCGAGGAGTGAGGCGCGCTTAGCTCGCGGGCATTCCATAGCCGCGGGCCATCGCGGCGGCAAAGATCGGGATCAGTGCGAACACAAACACCTCCGCCCACAGCAGCCGCCGCACCGTCGTGATCGCGGCGGGTGAGGGCAGGGCGGCCGGATCGTTCTTCAACGCGGTGCGCCAGCGAATGAATGAAACCGTCGGCCACGCCGACAGGATGCCGACGACCGCGAACGCTGCGATCTTCGCCCAGAAGAATTCGTTGACCGAATAATACGCCCAGCCCTTGGCCGCGAAGTTGGCGCGCGCGAAACCGACAATCAAAATCAGTCCCGCCAGGATGCCGTACCAGAGATCGGCGGCCCCGACCCGGCGGATGTCGGCCTCGGTCATGCCCTGTCTCACGACGCCGACCTCGAACGCGATCACGCCAGCGAGCGCGAAGATCAGCAGGTGGTGCCCGACGGCGAAGGCCATGTCGGCGGTGGCGAAATCGGTCATCGGCTGCCCTCCATTTACACTGTACAAGATAGGCGGTCGGCAGCCCGCTTCAAGCCTCGCCGCCGATCCGCCAGTCCGTTTCCGGCAAGCGCCAGTACACCCGGTCCTTGCGCGCCAGCATCTTGTGACCGATCAGCTCGCGCCGCAGCGTCGCCGAGTCCCAATGATGCTGCTGGATCGCGGTATTCACTTCGGTCTCCGAATAGCGCCGGCCGTTCGCGAAATCCCGCATCAGCCAGCGCAGCACCACACCGCGCTTCTTCCGGCTTGCCGGGATCAGCTTCAGCTTGCCGTCCTTATCAACAAACCCCTGCAGCACCTTGTCCTCGTTAGCATCGCCGCCGCGCGGTGGTGGCGGCGCCATCTTGGTCGGCTGCAGCACGCGCTTGGACAATCCTTCCAGCGCATCGCGATCGAGCGCATGCCAGCGCGTCGTCCCCTCGGCCCGCACGGTCACCAGCCCCTGCTTCTTCAGCACCGCAAGATGATGCGAGACGGTCGGCTCCTTCAGATCGAGCGCCGCCGCCAGTTCCTGCACATTGCGCTCGCCATGCGACAGCAGACCGATGATGCGCAGCCGGCTCTCATCCGCCAGCGCCTTGAAGAATTCGAGCAGAGTTTCGGTCACGACCGAGTTTCCATACCTATCTAATTAGATGTGTATCTAAATAGATGTCAGTCGAATTGCAAGCACCGTTGGTTAGCCGGATATGAACGCCCGCCCGCAAAGGCCACGCGATCTCGCAACGGCCCGGTAGTGCCGCGATGTCAGGGTACGGCCATGGGTCCTTCGCGCTACGTCTTCGTCCTTGCCGTCATCGTCGGCCTCCTCGTTGTCGTATGGCGGCATCAGGCCGTGACGCCGGCGGCCGCATTCGAGCAGCCGCCGAGTGCAGCGAACACAGCGACTACGCCGCGCTAGCTAGCGCAGCACCTTCGCGAACAGCATTTTCTTGAAGCGGTCTGTCGCCAGTGCGTTGCCTTGCGCCTTGGTGACCAGCGTTGCGCCCTGCATGCCCAGGAAGATGAACTCCGCGGTCTCGCTGCAGTCGAAGCCCTTGGGCAACTCACCGGCCTTCACCGCCGCTTTCAGGCACGCTGCAATCGCTACCTGAATCTCGCCGATGATCTCTTTCAGCCGGGCCTGGATCGCCGCGCCGTGCGATCCTGCTTCGGCGGTGAAGTTGCCGATCAGGCACCCGTTGCGAAAGCCGCTCTTGCGGTTGCGCTCGGTATGACAGTCGAGCCACATCCGCATCCGCTTGAGCGGCGGGAGCGCGTCGTTCAGCAACGTCTCCGCCATTACCTCGCAGATGTCCGCGTAATAGAGGTCGAGAACCTCCAGCCCAAACGCTTCTTTCGACACGAAATGATTGGTGAAAGAACCTTGCGGCACGCCGGCGGCGGCGACGATGTCGCGCACGCTCGCATTCGCGAAGCCGAGCCCATGCACGACCTTCAGTCCCTCGGTCAGGATCTTCTCGCGATTGCCGACGCGCGTCATGCCCCGAACATCCCCATTCGCGGGAACCCGTCAAGCCGCAGCGCCACCGCTTGCAGGGAATGATAAGCGATTCCAACCCCTTAGTGTCACGCCAAAATAATATGTACGACCGTATTGTCATTCACTACGACCGTACACATTTCTCTTTCATCGAGTTACCACCGGCGGCATGCCTCTCCTCCCCGCGCTCGCCGCCGGTCCTGGCGCCGCCATCGTGCCCCCTCCCGATGGCGGCGCTTTTTCTTTTGACCGCGGCACGCACAGCGGTTTGATTGCCACGCCAACCCATGGATGTCCGATGAGCGATCTCTCTCAGTTCCCGATTACCAAGAAATGGCCGGCCCTGCATCCCGACCGGATCCAGCTCTACTCGCTGCCGACGCCCAATGGTGTGAAGGTGTCGATCATGCTGGAGGAACTCGGCATTCCGTACGAGTACCACCCGATCAACATCATGCAGAACGAGACCTGGACGCCGGAATTCCTCTCGCTCAACCCGAACGGCAAGATCCCCGCGATGATCGATCCCGATGGTCCGGGCGGCAAACCGCTGCCGCTGTTCGAGTCCGGCGCGATTCTGCTTTACCTCGCGGAGAAGACCGGCAAGTTCATCCCGTCCGATCCGGCCCGCCGCTATGAAGTGATCGAGTGGGTGTTCTTCCAGATGGCGTCCGTCGGCCCGATGTTCGGTCAGCTCGGCTTCTTCCACAAATTCGCCGGCAAGGATTACGAAGACAAGCGTCCGCGCGATCGCTACGCGACCGAGAGCAAACGTCTTCTCGGCGTCCTCGAACAGCGCCTCGAAGGCCGCGCTTTCATCATGGGCGACGAATACACCATCGCCGACATCTCGCTCCTCGGCTGGGTCCGCAACCTCGTCGGCTTCTACGGCGCGGGTGAGATCGTCGAATACGACACGCTGAAAAATGTCCCGGCGTGGCTCGACCGTTGCCTTGCGCGCCCCGCCGTCAAAGCTGGTTTGGGGATAAAAGACTGATGTAAGCGGATTGGCCCCGGCAATTCGCCTAAGGTGTCGTCCGGAGAATCGTCATGTGCGGCAAGTTCACGGCAATGTACTCGTGGCGGGAAATTCACCGCTACTCGGAACTGACGACGCGCAGCGTGTCGCCGGAAGAAGCGCTCAACAGCAGCGGCATTGTCGTGGTGCCGGGGGATGCCGGAGAGGAAATCGTTCTGAACACGCCGATGCGGCTCACGCCCATCGTCTGCCTGGATGACGCCGGCAACCGCACCGTCAT
>DATAHD010000542.1:0-3060 GCA_036263395.1 Rhizomicrobium sp.
GTTGCCGACGAACGGGAATTTGCCGACCTTGACCTTGCGCCCGCTCGCCTTCGCCTTGGCTTCCGTCATGCCAACCGAAGCCACCTGCGGCCAGCAATAGGTGCAGCCCGGCACGTTCGCGGCGTTCAGCGGATGCACGCCCTTCACGCCGGCAATACGCTCGGCAACGATCACACCTTCATGCATGCCCTTGTGCGCCAGCCACGGCGGCCCGACCAGATCGCCGATCGCCCACACACCCGGCACGCCCGTCTCGCCCCACTGGTTGGCGACGACATGCGTCTTCTCGATCTTGATGCCGGCCGCTTCGTAACCGTTGTTCTCGACATTGCCGACGATACCAACTGCCAGGATCACGCGATCAACGGTCAACGTCTCTGTCTTGCCGTCCTTTGCCTTCAACGTCGCGGTGACGCTATCGGCGCCCTTCTCCAGCTTCTCCACCGTTGTCGCGGTCTTGATTGCCATGCCCTGCTTGACGAACGCCTTCGCCGCCATGCCCGAAATCTCTTCGTCTTCCACCGGCAACACGCGGTCGAGCACTTCCACCACCGTCACCTCCGAACCCAGCGTGCGATAGAAACTCGCGAACTCGATCCCGATGGCACCCGAACCAACCACCAGCAGCGACTCCGGGAACGACGGCGGCACCATCGCCTCGCGGTAGGTCCAGATCAGTTTGCCGTCCGGCTCCATACCAGGGAACGTGCGCGCCCGCGCGCCAGTCGCCAGCACGATGTTCTTCGCCGCGACCTCGCTCGCCTTGCCGTCCTTGGTGACCGCAATCTTGTTCTTCCCCGCCAGCTTCGCCTCACCCGCGATGACGGTGATCTTGTGCTTTTTCATCAGGAACGCGACACCGCTCGACAGCTGCTGCGCCACCTTGCGCGAACGCTCCACAATCTTCCCGATATCGAATTTGAAGTTGTCGGCGCTGAATCCAAACTCGTTCAGCCGGTGCATCAGATGCCATATCTCGCTCGAGCGCAGCAGCGCCTTGGTCGGGATGCAGCCCCAGTTGAGACAGATGCCGCCCAACCGGTCGCGCTCCACAATCGCCGTCTTCAGGCCCAGCTGCGAACAACGGATCGCACACACATACCCGGCCGGCCCCGACCCGATCACCACCACATCATAACTGTCAGCCAATCGAGCCTCCGAACACACTCAACGCCAGCACCGCGACAAGCGCCGGTGCGGCCAGGAAACAGATGTAAAGGAACGAGATGGTCAGGAACTTGAACGTCGTCCAGAACCAGCCCTGCGCATAGAAGCGGCGCATCGCCATGAAGAGATAGACCGCGGCCACCAGCACGATGGCCCACGCGACAAACTCCGCCCGCATGATCTGTGCCGCACCGGCCGCCACGAGCAGCAGCACAAACCCGAAGGTGTGGATGCTGAGTGAGAACACCAGGTGGTCGACGAAGTAGAAATCCTTGCGCTTGCGCCAATAGAACAGCGTCAGAAGCAATGCATAGGCCGGCAGCAGCAGGAACAGCACACGCGGCAGCCATGTCGTCAGCGGCCCGTTTAGCGCCGCCGGATCGGCCGCGAGATTGCGCATCGTCCCGAACAGGTTCTTCTGCATCCAATCCTGTTGCTCTTTGGACTCCACATCAACATGGCTGCTGGCGATCAACCGCTCCTGTGCTTCCTTGCTCATTCCGGAGTGGTACGCCCCGATGCGCGAGAAGAAGTGCACTTTGGTGGAATAGCTGAAATGGCGATCGCCTTTCAGGACCTCACTCTTCTTCAGCTTGATCGTCGGCCGGATGCCATCTTCCAGATCGGACGGACCGTCGTAGGCCGGATTTTTGATGTAGGGCGTACCATCCTTGTCGTAGGAGACCTTCTGCGGCGTCGCGATCACCTCCAGCTGCATCAACGCAACGCTCGTCGCGCTCAGCACCAGAAAGAAGATCAGCGACGTGAACAGATACAGCCGCATCGCCGGCAGGTACCGCACCGTGCGCCCCTCGCGGAAGGCGCACGGCAGTTCGCCCGGCTGGAACAGCAGAGCCTGGATGGTCCGCAGGATGCGGCTATCGACATTGACGAGATCGACGAAGAAATCGTGCAGCAGCCGGGCGACCGAGCGGCGATGCGTATCGCGCTCTTGCCCGCACTGCGAGCAATACGGCCCAATGGTCGTCGTCTCGCAATTGGCGCACCGCGCCGTACGTCCGCCGCGCTCGGCCAGCGCCGAGGCCGCAACCTCTATCGCCGCCGCACCGCCTAGCTCAAGGATCCCTTCATCCATGGCTGCACTATAGCAGCATCGAAGCCGGTTCTTCGATGAAGCCCTTGAATGCCTGCAGGAAGCGGGCGCCGGTTGCGCCGTCCACCACGCGGTGATCGCACGACATCGTCACGGTCATGATCGTCGCGATCTCGACCTTGCCGTCCTTCACGATGGCCCGCTCTTCACCCGCGCCAACCGCCATGATCGCGGCGTGCGGCGGGTTGATGACGGCGGTGAATTCGCGGATACCGAACATGCCGAGGTTGGAGACGGCGAATGTCCCGCCCTCGAACTCCTGCGGCTTTAACTTCTTGCCGCGCGCCCGTTCGGCCAGCGACTTGATCTCGTTGGAGATGACAGCAAGCCCCTTCTCCTCCGCCCGGAACACGATCGGCGTGATCAGCCCGAAGTCGAGCGCGACCGCAACACCGACATCGGCATGGCGATGACGCAGGATCGCGGTATCAGTCCAGCTCGCATTCACTTCCGGCACGCGGGTCAGCGCCAGCGCACAAGCCTTCACGACGAAGTCGTTGACCGACAGCTTGAAGCCGTTCTCTTTGGGAGCGGTCGCATTCAACCGCGCGCGCATCTCCATCAGGCCGCCGAGATTGCAATCGACGGTCAGGTAGAAGTGCGGGATCAGCGTCTTCGACGACGTCAGCCGCTTGGCAATCGCCTTGCGCATGCCGTCATGCGGAATCTCGTCGTAGTCGCCCTGCGGGAAGAACGCATGCGCATCCGGCAACGGCGCAACACCCGGCAGAGAAACACCGCCGGTCGCGGGCGCAGCAGGTTGTGCAACCTTCGCCTCC
>DATAHD010000543.1:0-3555 GCA_036263395.1 Rhizomicrobium sp.
GACTACCGCCCGGTCCACACCTACACGCTGACCAACGAAGTCGAATACATCCAGCCGAAAGCGCGGACGTACTAATCACTTCCCCCTCCACGCGTTGGAGGGGGCGCAGTGCACTGCGACAGCAAGGCAATGCGGGGGGAGGACCTCTCCGCCCCGCCGTCAGCCGCTAGATCGAGTGGTACCAGTTGATCCCGTCTTTATCGGCCGTGCGTTCGATCCGCCCGCGCACGCGCATACAGTTGAGGTGTGCGAGGCTCTCGCCTGTTGCCATGCCGTAGACGCCTGACGTGATGCGGCTGCGGAACAGCGCCGGGAACACGTCCACCGCACGCTGCGGCTGGCCGCACATCGCGTAGACCTTGTCCATGTTGTTCTCGTGCATGTCGATCAGCTCCTGCAGGCGCAGATGCGCGCCGCGGAACGGCTCGTTGTGCGACGGCAGGATCAGCGTCGTCTCCGGCAGCACGCGCTTCAGCTTTGCGCAGCTGTCGATCCAGTCCTGCAGCGAGTTCGCATCCGGCTCCGTCGGATGCACCGACACGTTCGACGAAATGCGCGGCAGCAGCTGATCGCCCGAGATCATGATGTCCTCGGACTCGCAGTAGAGGCACGCATGCTCCGGCGAATGTCCGTTGCCGGTCACGATCTTCCACGTGCGCCCACCGATCGCGATCTCATCGCCTTCATCGAGGCGGTGGAACGAGTTCGGCAGCTTGTACACGCCATGCCCGAAGCCGCCGAAGCGCGCCTTGTAATTCTCCAGCAGGTCTTCCGGGAATCCGGCCGCGCGATAGAACTTCAGCGCCTCCTCCGGCGCCTCCAGTCCCGTGTCGCTCACCAGGTTGCGGCACATCAGATATTCGGTGCGCGTGATCCACAGTTCGACATTGAAGCGCCGCACCAACCAGCCGGCGAGACCGATGTGATCCGGATGCATGTGCGTGACGATCACCCGCTTGACCGGACGCCCGCCCATCGGCCCCGCGAACACTTCCTTCCACGCCGCCGTCGTCTCTTCGTTGCGGATGCCGCTGTCGACCACGGTCCAGCCGTCGCCGTCTTCCAGCAGATAGAGATTGATGTGGTTCAGCTGCATCGGCAGCCGCATGCGCAGCCACTGGATGCCGGGCGCAACCTCGATCGCCTTGCCGAGCTCGGGGCGAGTCTCGCCCCACGGATAGTCCAGATTCGAACCCGGACGGGTCCTGACCTCGGCAGTGCTCACGGAAAACGCCTCAAACGCTAGTGCTCCCCCGACTATGAAGCCCGCGAACAGCCCGTCAAGCCGCGTGTTCACTGGAATGTGGCGGCGTAAATGAAGCGATTGGGAATACTGTGCCCTTCGCGAACGTAGTATCGTTGCGGAAGCGATTTTCCCCGGAGGTTTCATGCGCCAATTTTTAGCGGTCGTCGCCCTGACAACCGTAGCGTTCGCGGCCAGCGCGCACGCCGATGTCTCCACCGATCCCAAGAAGGCGCCCAGCGGCGCCTACGCCGTGGAACCCCGCCACACCCAGGTCCTGTGGGGCATCCCGCATCTCGGCATCAGCGATTTCTACGGCCGCTTCGAGAAGGTGTCCGGCACACTGAACTACAACGCCGCCGCGCCGGAGAAGAGCGCGGTCGCCATCACCATCCAGATGTCCTCGCTGAACACGCCGGTCGCCGCCCTCACCAGCGAGCTTGCCGAACAGTCCATGTTCGACGCCGCGCAATTCCCCACCGCCACCTTCAAGTCGACGGCCATCGGACGAACCGGCCCGACCACCGGCAAGATTACCGGCGACCTCACGCTGCACGGCGTGACCAAACCCGTCACCCTCGACGCAACCTTCGGCGGCGGCCTGCCCGATCCGTTCAGCGGCAATTACGACATCGGCTTTCACGCCACGGCCACAATCAACCGCAAGGATTTCGGCATCGACAACGCCGTCCTGAACTCCTTTACGACGCCGGACGTTAAGCTGATCATCGAAGCCCTGTTCACCCAGCAGAAGAACTGAGCCACGCATGTCCGCACAAAACACCCGCCTGCGCTACGGCACTGTCGCAATGTCGCTGCATTGGCTGATCGCGCTCCTCGTCATCGGCAACATCATTGGTGGTATCACCTTCTCCGATTTCATGTCGCGCGATAACCCACTGTTCTTCCCGATCATCCAGATTCACAAATCGATCGGCCTGACCGTCCTGGTTCTCAGCATCCTGCGCCTCGTCTGGCGCGTGATGAACCCGGTGCCGGCGCTGCCGCCGATGAGCGATGCCATGCGCCTTCTCGCCCGCGGCACGCACTGGCTGTTCTATTTCCTCATCATCGCGATCCCGCTCGCCGGCTGGCTGATGATCTCAGCCTCGTCGGCCAGCATACCGACCACCTGGTTCGGCCTCTTCCAGGTGCCGACCCTCTCGGCGCTCAGCGACCTGCCGCGTCCCGACCGGCGCGAATGGCATGAGACGTTCGAGACCGCGCACGCCATCTTCGCCTATGGCGCGGCGGCATTGCTCGTGCTCCACGTCGGCGCCGCGCTCTATCACCAGTTCTCGCGCCGCGATGATGTGCTGAAGCGCATGTGGTTCGGCACCAAGGTGCAGGACACCGCATGAAACGCGCATCGCTCATAGCCGCGGTCCTGCTCTGCGTCGCGGCCACGGCAAATGCCGCTCCCGCGAAATGGACGGCCGACCACGCCAAAAGCAAAGTCGGCTTCAGCGTGCAATGGAGCGGCGAGGCGTTCAACGCCACCTTCAAATCGTGGAACGCCGACATCCACTTCGATCCGAACGATCTCGCGCACAGCAAGGTCAGTGTCAGCATCGACCTCGCCAGCGAGTTCTCCGACTTCGACGAAAACGACCAGGGCCTGAAAGGCACGCAAGGCTTTGAGACCGCGAAATTCCCCACCGCGAAATTCGAAGCGACGAAGTTCACGCATGGCCAAGGCAACGCTTATGTGGCCACCGGCACCCTAACCCTGCACGGCGTCACCCGCCCCGTGACCTTACCGTTCACGTTGGACATCAAAGGCAACACCGCCCACGTCGTCGGCAAAACATCACTCCTGCGCCCCGACTTTGCCCTCGCCCGCGGCGAGTTCGCGGGTGAGACACCCATCGCTCATGCGGTGACGGCGACTATCGACCTCACAGCGACGCGCAAATGAGTGCGCGTCGCGAATTTTAACGCGGAGGCCGCAGAGGTTTCGCAGAGGACGCGGGGGTTCTGCTCTCTTCCCAAACAGCGTCGTCATAGCCGGTCGGCTCGTAGCGCAGCGGAGACCGTACCGGCCATCCATTGCCGCAACTGTTGAAGAGCCAGCTTCACTGGTCACACCGGTACAAGGGAGCATCTCTCTTAGAAAGAGGTGCTTAGTATCGCGAGCAGTATGTTGGCGCTCCGCGCCGCTCCCCAATTCAAAATATAGCTGTCATCCCCGGCGACTGGCCGCGCACAGCGGCCAGGAGGGAAGCGACTGTCTTTTTGGTCAAGCGTTTTGCCATGGTGATTTGTCTCTGAGTATGGCGTTGAGGATTGTGAGGAGCTTTCTGGCGACGGCG
>DATAHD010000544.1:0-2189 GCA_036263395.1 Rhizomicrobium sp.
AGCCGGAAACCCGCAGCCTCGATGGCCGGGGTCAGGATCGGTTCCAGATGCGACAGCGCAGAAATAATGAGCGGCGTTCCTTCAGGCGTTTTTCCATGGCTTTGGGCCGCGGCGGTTCGTTGGAACCGCCACACAACAGTACGCTCTGTTGTCTGGGATGGGCGCTATGTACGCTCGGGGCGGTGGATTATCAAGCCCGCAAGCGGCGCTTCGCAGGGTTAATGCTGCGGCGGAGCTTTGTAGCTTTTGAGGTCGATATTGACCTCGCCCGGCTCGCTTTGCGTGGGCTGGCCGTCCTCGGCCCTCGCTTCTTCAGCGGCGGCTGCCGCGGTATCCGCCTGCTCAGCCTGCTTGCGTATCTCCATGAGCGGCGCCAGCGGCGACGGGCCGAAAATCAGATAGAGACCGCCAATGCCAAACGCCAAAGCGAGCCCGATCACCGTCATATCGGCGATGGCAAAGCGCGGGGCGCGGATGTCTTCCTCTTCATCCATGGGCAGCCATTCTATCACGCCGGACAAAGCGCAGGTAGGCGGGAGGGCCGTGCAGCGCTTTTTCTTCGTAGCGCGTCGGCGGCCAGCCCTCGGGGCGCGTGGTCCAGTCACGCACGGTTTCGGCCGTCCAGGTGAAATCGGGATGCGCCATCAGCCGTTCAAGCGCCCATTCGAGATAGCCGGCGTCATCTGAGGCGAAGCGGAACTCGGCACCGTCCTTCATGATACGCGCGGCGGCGGTGAGAAGATCGGTCTGCACGAAGCGGCGCTTGTGGTGGCGTGTTTTCGGCCAGGGATCGGGGAACAAGATGAAGACGCGGCCGACACTGGCATCCGGGAGCGCCGCGATGATGTCGCGCGCGTCGCCTTCGTGGATGCGGATATTGGGAACCGGCTGCCCTTCGAGTTTGGAGAGCAGCTTGGCGACGCCAGATTCGTAAGGCTCCGCGCCGATCATTCCGACATGCGGATGATGTTGCGCCTGCCAGAGAAGGTGCTCGCCGGCGCCGAAGCCGACTTCGAGCCAGATGTCTTGAATTGGGCCTCCACCCGAAGCGCTTCGCGCTTCGACCCCGCGTCCAGCACGGGGCAGGCTCTCCCCACGAGGGGGAGGTGAAAATGCGCGGAGCGGTGTGTTCAGTTTCGCCAGATCAAGCGTCAGCTGCGGCAGCAGCGTTGCGCGCAGGCCCGACTGATGGGCTGTGAGTTTGGGGCCTTTGCGGCGGCCATAAAGTTTCTGGCGCCGCCGCTCGGGATGATCCTGCTGGTCGTCGATCAAAACGCGGACTTGATCGCGTCCGCGAGGTCGGTCTTTTCCCACGAGAAGCCGCCGTCGGCATCCGGCTCGCGGCCAAAATGGCCGTAGGACGAAGTGCGGGCGTAGATCGGCTTGTTGAGACCGAGATGGGTGCGGATGCCGCGCGGCTTGAGGCTCATCAGCTGCGGCAGCAGCGTCTCGAGCTTCGCCTCATCGACTTTGCCGGTGCCGTGCAGGTCGACATAGACCGACAGCGGATCGGCAACGCCGATGGCGTACGCGATCTGGATCGTGCAGCGATCGGCAACGCCCGACGCCACGACGTTCTTAGCAAGATAGCGCGCAGCATACGCGGCCGAGCGGTCGACCTTCGTCGGGTCCTTGCCGGAGAACGCGCCGCCACCATGCGGGGCCGCGCCGCCGTAGGTGTCCACGATGATCTTGCGGCCGGTGAGACCGCAGTCGCCATCCGGACCGCCGATCACGAACGAGCCGGTCGGGTTGATGTGCCAGACGGTCTTGTCGTTGATCCATGCCGCCGGCAGCGCCTGGCGGATGTACGGCTCGACGATCTTGCGGATGTCGGCAGAGGTCTGGTCTTCGTGGCTGTGCTGGGTAGAGAGCACGATCTGCGTTGCTTCCACCGGCTTGCCGTTTTCGTAGCGCAGCGTGACCTGGCTCTTGGCGTCCGGCTGCAACGTCGGCTCTTTGCCGGCATGGCGCGCATCGGCGAGGAGCTTCAGGATTTTGTGGCTGTAGAACAGCGGCGCCGGCATGAGCGCCGGGGTCTCGGTGCAGGCATAGCCGAACATGATGCCCTGATCGCCCGCGCCTTCGTCCTTGTTGCCGGACGCATCGACGCCCTGTGCAATGTGCGCGGACTGCGCGTGCAGCAGCACTTCGACCTTGGCGTTCTTCCAGTGGAAGCCTTCCTGCTC
>DATAHD010000545.1:0-2541 GCA_036263395.1 Rhizomicrobium sp.
CCCCTCTCTTCACTGGACATGCCAAACGGACCAAGAGTTAGCATCCCCGGAGGACCACGCGTTGAAATTCCAGAATCGCACCGAAAACAAGGGGGGCCGACACATCGTATTTCCGGCAGCACGTGGACCCAACTCTTTACCGAAAAGGTTCTAGAGGCGCCGCCCAGCTATCGGATCGAGGCCCGCATCGGCCGCGACGTGCTGATCCGCATTGCGAGGGATCTGGCCGCGGATGCACTGGTGTCGCCCTGATGACCGGGTACGGTCGAATGACTGATGGAATATATTGATGTTTGAAGATGGCCGAACCGGGGGTTGAGCGTTGCGCGCTGATAGCCCCGTACACGAACTAAAGATTCATGCTCGCGGTCTTTCGCGTGACTATGCCGCGCTCTACATCGGCGTAAGTCCTTCAAAATTCGACGAAATGGTCGAAGACGGCCGGATGCCGAAGGCGAAATGTGTGGATAGACGCCGGGTCTGGGACCGCCGAGCCCTTGACCTGGCTTTCGATGCTCTGCCCGATGAGGGCGGCGCCCCGAAGAAGAACCCGTGGGATGCCGTGAAATGAACGCGAGTACACCCATGAAGGTCCGGCTTCTGGATGGCACTGGTGCGCGTGAGTATGCGCACATCATTGAGGACGAGGATCGCCACGGCAACGTGCGCGTCTACCTGCGCAAAACGAAGCGCACGAAGAAGATCCGCTTGCGCGCGACGCCGGGCACACCGGAGTTCGACGAGGAGTATCGCAAGGCGCTCGGCATGGTCACGCCTGCGAAGTCGCTGCTCGCACCGAAGGACGAGTCCCTGCGCTGGCTGATCTCGCAGTATTACGCCAGCGGCGAGTTCAAGACGTTGGTCGCGTCATCGCAGAAGTCGCGCCGCCTCGTCCTCGATGCGCTCTGTGTCGAGCCGACGTCCGACGACGACGCGACGCCGATTGGCGATCTGCCCTACAGGATGATGACGCCGCCCGTCGTGCGGAAGCTGCGCGACCGCAAGCTCGACACGCCGGCAGCGGCGAACGCCCGCGTGAAGTATCTCCGCGTCGTCTTCGGTTGGGCGGTGGAGAACGACAAGGCGGACATGAACCCATGCCGCGACGTGAAGAAGTTTAAGTCCGATAGCGACGGCTGGCACACCTGGACTATCGAGGAGGTGTTTCAGTTTCTCGCGCGGCATCCTCTCGGCTCGAAGGCTCGCCTCGCCCTGGCGCTGCTGCTGTTCGTGGGCTCGCGTCGCGTCGATGTCGTCACGCTCGGCCGACAGAACGAGCGCAGCAAAGGCACGGAGCTCCATTACACGCCCATCAAGACGCGGCGCTCCAACAAAAAGGTGAAGTCCATCACCGTGCCGCTGCTGAAGGTGCTGCGCGTCGTGATCGACGCGACGCCGTCCGGTCATCTGAACTATCTCGTGACCGAGTTCGGCAAGCCGTTCACGGCCGCTGGCTTCGGCAACAAGTTTCGGGAGTGGTGCGACGAGGCGGGTCTCGAACACTGCTCTGCGCATGGCCTGCGCAAAGCCGGCGCGACGATCGCCGCGGAGAATGGCGCGACCCCGCATCAACTCATGGCGATCTATGGATGGTCGTCGCTGCAAGAGGCTGAGACGTACACACTGAAGGCGAGACAGAAGCTCCTCGCGCAGCAAGCGATGCACCTGATCGACCTCAAACCGGAATCGTCGACTATGTTGGCTCTGATCGAAGGAAAGAAAGAATGACGAGGAACGCGGATGGGTCCCACTTTTTGAAAGGTGGGGTCCCACTTTTTGCTAAGTGGCTGATTTCGTTTAGGAACATTTCGGTATTGGCGGTCCCACGGGGAATCGAACCCCGGTTTCAGCCTTGAGAGGGCCGCGTCCTAACCGCTAGACGATGGGACCGTTTCCAGCGGGAAGGGGCTTATAGCGTCCGATTTTGCCCCGGTCCAGAACTCCGCAGCCGTTAGTTTTCGCGCGTCTTGGCCAAGCGCAGACCGCGGAAAGCGCCGTTTTCCGGGGTGAAGGCCGCCAGGTCACAGGCGTCCGGCGTGACCGCGGCGATCAGCCAGACGAAATCGTGCTCCAGCGCGTATTCGCCGTCCGTGTCCGATGGCGCCGGGCAGCCGTTCGGGTGGGAGTGGTAGCAGCCGACAATCTCCTGCCCCGTCACACGGGCTTGGCGCAGCAGGCGGAAGTGCTCTGCCGGGTCGATCTCGAACCGGTCGTTGGCCTCGGCAAGATTGCGGGCCGGATGCACGACCTCGACGATCACGTCGTCGAAGCTGCGCACACCCTGCAGCAGGCCGCAGCATTCGCCAGGCAACGCCTTGCGCGCCTCATCCTCGATCTGCCGGCGCAGATGCGGCGCGATTACCACCGTCTTGAGCATCGCCTACTTCTCGGGCGCGATGCGCGAGATCAGTTTGCCGGTGGCGGTGTCGTAGATGTCGATCTCTTCGCCCTTCGCGGTTTTGAGGCGAACGATAGTGCGGCCGTTGTCGACCTTCATGTCCAAGATCTGTGCGCCCGGCGGCAGCTTTTGCAGCGACGACG
>DATAHD010000546.1:0-14371 GCA_036263395.1 Rhizomicrobium sp.
AATGCCCGTCGGCCAGATCGAGCAAATCCACATTGCCTGATATCCCGGCGGTCAGCGCACGCGATCCCATCCCGTTCATCGCAATGGTCGTTGCAACCATTCCGACGTCGGTCATCGATCGCATAAGCACCGGCGGTTTACCCGACCCAAACGACCACAATTGCACGCCACTAAGTGTCCCGAACGCGGCACGCCCGGCGCGACCGTTCGCCGTCACCAGGTTGAGAAACGTCTGCCCTGATCGAATGGTCGCGACGGGTGCATTCCGCGAGGCGCCCCAATTCTCAATCGTGCCGTCCGCATCGCTCGCAAACGGATTGCCCGCCGCATCGACACCCAGCGCAGAGATCGCAACCCCGCCACCGCCGATGACTTCAGACCCCGTTATTCTTCCCGGCTGCCAGATGCGCGCAGTGCGATCCGCCGACGTCGACAACAGCAGCTTACCATCCGGCGAGAAACTCAGGCTGTTGATGGCTGCGGAGTGCCCCCGCAACGTCTGAAGCAACGTGCCAGCGGCGACGCTGTGAATGCGGATCGCATTGTCCAGGCCAACCACCGCAACTCGCCGCCCATCCGGACTGAAATCGAAGCCCGAATTCTGCTGGACTGACGCGATCGTCACCCCGGGCTGCATGCTCTTCATATTCCAGACGCGCAGCACACCATCTTCGCCAGCCCAGGCCAGCACGTTGTCAGTCGCCGAAAAATCAAGCGCGATGATCTTGCCCTTGGCGCCGCCCAGTATCTGCGGTTTGCCAGGCGCCGACATATTCCACAGCCGAACCGCACCATCACGCCCGCCGGCAGCAACCCACGTTCCCGTCGACGTAAGCCGGAGCGATGTCGGATTGATGCCATCCGCCACGGAGGTCAGCGCCTGCGTCTTGCCGTCGGCCGTACGCACCATGATGCGCCCACCGATTTCGGACCACACAAGGACCTTGGCTTTGGTGGCATAGCGCGCCAGTAACACCGGCGGCCCCGCTGCCGCCGTCGCAACAAGCTTTCCGGATGGCAACGCGAAGAAGCGGCTGCTGCCGTCCGCATAGAACGCGGCCAGTTCCGACATCGGACCGTCGACCGCAACCGTTACGGCGGTCAGCCTGCGAACTGCGAGGTCGATACGCCTGATTGCTTTGCCATTGCGCGTAAAGAGGTCCACTTGCTCGCCGGACTGAACCGCCACACGCTGCGAGTCCTCGCTAATCCACGCATTAACCGGGCTGGCCTCGCCATACTGCGCGACCGTCTCGCCATCGGGCGCGCGAGAAAGCCGCAAAGACTCCTTGCCGCCGATCGTTGCGATCGAACCGTCGTCAAGAAACCGCCCGAACACCGGCCCGGAATGACGAATGACGCCGACCTGCGACCCAAGCTCGACCAGCGCATACGACAGCGCGTTCACCGCCTCGTTCACGACAGGCCGGTCACCCACCGCATCGCTCTTCGGCAACGCCGCCCGCGCCAGTAGCGCTCCGCTGTAGGGATCACCTGACTTCGTCGACTTGATCGACAGGGCGGCAAGAAAAAAGCTCTCGGAGCGCAACGCGCCATCTCGCTCGGTCACCGCCGTTTTGCGCGAGCTGTCTGCCGCGATCCGGCTTTGCCAGGCCAGCCACCCGGCGCCACCGGCCAGCAGCGCGATGACGGCAAAGCCCGCAGCAACCATTTGCGTGATACGCAGCGTGCGCGTGTGGCGCCGCCGTGCGGCGGTATCCGAGGCCGCGATGAACTCCCGCACCGTAACGTCGAGATCGCGGGCACGCGTGTTCAGAAGCTCCTTGGCCTCTGCCAGCGAGCGCCCTTCAGCAAGAAGCACGTCATCGGCGCGTCCCTCAGCAATCCAGCGATCGGCCGCTGTGCTCAGCCGATCGCGCGCCGCCAGGAACGTGAGATTGCGCTCGAGAATATCTTTGAGCCGCGGCCATGCCCGAAACAGCGCTTCATGTGCGACCCGCACCGTGCTGCCACCCGACCCAGCAACATCCGTCACGAACAGGCGAGACTCGACAAACGCGTTGACCACCGCCATCTCCGCCGCGTCATCGCGAAACTCGGTCAGACGTGCGCGCCGGGCAGCAAAGCCGTTGGCGTTCTTCTGCGGTGCTGCCAGCGACGTCGCGATACCCGGAAATGCCTCCTGCGCATCCGGCGACAGCGTGGCGTAGGTGTCCTCGGCACGCTTGGCCAACGCACCGACTAGACCGCCTAGCTTCTGATACGCATCGTAGGTCAGCACACCGCGCGGCGTGCGCAGGCGAAAGAGTTCGTCCAATGTGAACTCGAGCAGAGGCAATGCCGCCGGGTCGTCCTCCATCTCTTCATGCAGCGCTTCATCAAGGCCGATGTTGGTCTTGGGATCGACTTCGAACCTGAGCCCCGCCGCCGTCGCCGGCTCGCGGATCATCTGGGAGATTTCCACCGGCTGCGGTGGCAGCAGGTGATATTGCCCTGCCCCCTCCGCCATCTGCGCCAGCTTCGGCGTCGTGGTGAGATGGTGGAACATGTCGCTGCGCATCGTGGCGACAACCCAGACATCGCCAGCGACCACAAGCGCCTGAAGACCGTCGATGAACCGGTCCCTGTCTTCCGCACGCAGCGCAGCCGTGGTGAACAGTTCTTCAAGCTGATCGACGACAATCAGAACCTTGGCATCGGCATTGTCGAGCAGGCCAACCGTCCTGCCGGCGCTCCGCAGCGCGAGCTTAATCGCATCGATGAGTTCGTTCGGCGCACCCGTTAACGCCTGCGCAATGCGCTCCGCCGGCCATCCCGCCGTCAGCAATTCCGGAAGTGCAGAGTTCGCCCTCAGCGCCCGCGCGAAAGAGAGCGCTGGATCGGCCGGCGCATCGGATGGCCGCATGATGCCGTAGCGAAACAACCCGACGTTCTCGACAATGCCCGGCACGGACAAATCGGCAATCAACGCCGCCCGCACCAGCGACGACTTGCCGGACCCGCTCATGCCGAGCAGTAGAACGAACGCTGAGCCCTGCGCCGCACGCGCGCTCAGCGCCTCACGCAGATCTACGCGGGCTTTGCCACGGCCATAGAAAATCCCGGAATGCTCGACATCGAACGGCTCCAGCCCACGAAACGGCGAGCCGCCCTGCCAACGCGCCGGCAGCGCCGCTTCGGCCGCATCGCCCAGCGCATCGACACGCCGCTGCAGCAGCCGACGCAGATGCTGCTCGATGACCGCCTCGAACTCATGCGTCGTCTCGAACTGCGAGAACGCCGCCTTAAACTCTGCATTCTCCGTGAAGAACCATTTGTGCAGAAACCCGTCGAGTTTCTTCTTCTCGTTGCTGCGCTTCTCGACCAACGCCGCATCGGCGAGATCGACTTCAATCCGCGCCGTCTTGCGATAGAACAGAAGATCGGGATGTCCCTGCTCGCGAAACGCGCGCGCCGCATCCTCGAACTCCCACTCCGTGCCCGTCACCGCCTCCTCGCTCAGCGCGCCCTTGAAGCGTGAGGCCGGAAGGTTGGTCCCGAGCCGCGACCAGACGATCACCAGCACAATCCCCGCCTCGCTGGGCTTCGGGATCTGCTCCTGGAAGTGCGCCGTCGCGAGCAACGGCTCCTGCTCCCACAGCTCGGCGCGGATCGTGAAGAAGTTGCCGAACTCGCGCGCCAGCCGCTCGATCACGCGCGAGGCAGCCAGCCGCTCCGGATTCACGTCGGACGGCGATGAGATGAATATCCGAAGCAGGGGCGCAGTCATCGAACGACAGTCTGACGGCTTATGGACGGGAAGAAACCGATTCGAGTGTGCGCCGTTCGCATGTAGTTCACAACGCCGCGCCGCTCGCCTTGACGCTATACCCACCGGCCATCATGCTTCACAGGCTGTCGGCTGGCCCACTGATTTATGCGACCCGATCCTGTCCTGCAATTTCGCCTCGGCCTTGCGGCGATCGGATTGATTCTGCTTGTCGCAATCATCGCGGCGTTCGCACCGGGCCTGCTCGACCGCCGTATCGAAGCACACGCCATTTTCCGCAGTGTCTCGGGCCTCAGCGAAGGCGCCGCGATCCTGGACAGCGGCTTTGTCGTCGGCCACGTCACACGCGTGGAACAGCAACTCGGCCAGAGACGCTTCGTCGTGACGTTGCGGCTCAGCCCCGACTGGCAGCCGGCCAATCTCGACTCGCTCGGCCTTGTGGTGGAAGAACCGAACCCGCTGCGCCCGTCGTACCTGGCCGTCGTCGCGCCGTCGTCGGATTGCCCCGAGCCCGCGCCGCGCGATCCCGCCATCGACGGCCCGCAACTGCGGGGATGCGGACATCACCCGGGTATGATCGAACTTGCGTTGACGACGCTGAACGCCACGCGCGCCACGGTGCAGCAGGTGAACGGCCTTCTGGAAATCCTGACGCCTAGCAAGAAAGCCGACGGCAAACCCGCCGGACCGAACGCGGCCACACTCGTCGCGCGCCTCGATAAGACGATGCAAAACGTCGAGACGATGAGCGAGTCCGCCAAGGGCATCGTTGACAAGGCGCATCAACAGAAAATCGATGCGATCATCGAAAGTCTGGCCATCACATCCAAGAGCGCCGGCGCCACGGTGAGCAGCGTGAACGGATTGATCGCCACCAACGCAAAACCGGTCGGGCTGGCGGTGTCCGATCTGCGCTACATCCTCTCGCTGACGGCAACACAGATGGCGTCCATCACGTCCGACCTGCAGGCGACCGCGGCCAACTTGCGCGAAGTCTCCGCGCAACTGCGTGACGATCCATCGTCGGTGGTGCGGAGCAAAGAACTCAGCGACCCCAAACTTCCCGGCGACAACAAATGACCCTCGGCCGCCTCATCGCCATTGCCACAACGTGCTGCCTGCTCGCGGCCTGCGGAACGACGCCCGAAAGTCACAACATCCGGCTCGATCTCGCATCCACGCTGACACCCGCGCCACGGCCATTGGCCGGAACGCTGCAGGTACTGCCGTTCACCGCACGCGGCCTCCTGAACGAGCGGCGGCTGGTCTACACCGATGCATCCGCGCCAGAGCAGCGGCGGCAATCGGCATCTTTCTTCTGGGAAGAACCGCCGGCGCAGGCGGCGACCATCGTCGCCGTCGCCGGATTGCGCTCATCTGGTGTGGCCTCGACCGTCTACGCGCCGGATCAGCCCGGCACGTCGGATTACATCTTGGCGGCACGGATCGATCGCTTTGAACTCGAGCAGTCGACAGTCCGCGTCGCGCTGAACGTAAGCGTCCTCACCGTTGATGGCCGTAAGCCTATCTTGCTGCAGGAAGTCTGTGGCGGCGCTGACGTGAGCGGCAGCGATGGCGGCTCCGTCGCACGCGCCTTCGATGCCGCATTCCAGCAGACGCTGAACAATCTGGTGCAGGCGCTGGGTTCGCCCGGCGCGGCGCAGGCGTCTGCATGCTGAAATGGCTGCGAGACGTTCTCGGCGATCATGCAGAGATCGATGTTGTCGGCCATGGCGCCATCGCGGATGCGTTTGCCGACGGTCTCGCGGAGCAGAGCCAGCGTGTCCACCGCCTGGCAAGCCTTGATGAGATCGACCCGACCGCCTCGCCACGCGCTATCCTCTTTGCCGCCGAAAGCGATGCAGCCGCGCTAACCTCTACACAAAGCTTCGTCGCACGCTCGGCCGCACGCGAGAAAGAGCTCGTCCTTGCGGTCGCCTGCGATACACCTGCAACGATCACGGCACTACAGGATCTGGATGCCACATCGCCGGCGTCGCTGCGCGTCCGACCGCTATGTCGTGACGCGCGCATCGCACGTCTGTTGCTGCTCGAGCATCCTTTCACGCGCTACGAGAAGTCCTGTGCGCCCTATCACCCGGTTATTGTCGGCACGGCGCCGCTTGCCGAACACCTGATCTTCCAACTCTTTCGCATGATGCATCTGCCTGGAGTGCAGCCGGCGGTTTCGGTTGTTGGGAAAGATGCGAAGCCGTGGGTGGATGCCCTGCTCTCCCGGTTTCCGGCGCTCTCTGCGATCGGAACCGTTACCTCTGCCGGCGGTCCAACCGACGTCGCATCCGCCACCTCGATCTATGTCGTTGATGCCGGTGCGTGGGATAGTGCCCTCGCAACATCGGCGGCGCCGATCTACTGGCTGGCCGCCGGCACGCCTCCGCCAGGCGTGATCGCCGTTAAAGACGTCGGCTGGAAAGACCTCGCCGCGCCACTGCTGTCCGATCCGATCGACAGACAGGCGCGCGGTATCCACGACCTCTATCTCGAAGAGCGACGGCAGGCGGGCGATGCGATGAACAGCCGTCCGAGCATGCGACCATGGGAGATGCTGCCCGAACGGTTCCGGTCGGCCTCGCGGCACCAGGCCGATCATATCAACACCAAGCTCGACTACATCAGATGCCGCACGAAGGCGGAGACAAAACCGCGGTTCGATTTCTCGTCGTCGGAGCTGGAGGCTCTTTCCGAGTCCGAACATCGCCGCTGGGAAGCGGTGCAACGGCTCGATGGCTGGACGTTCGGCGAGAAACGCGACGATGCCGCCAAGAAGACACCGATGCTGGTCCCCTATGAACAGCTGTCACAGGAGATCAAAGATCTCGATCGCCTCTCCGTGCGTGCCGTGCCGGCTCAGACCGAAGCCGCCGGCCTCGCCATCGTCCGCGACATGCGCGTCCGCTTTCTGCTTTCGGAAGCGCAGGCCAAGGCCCATGCGCTGAAAAGCACTCTGATCGATCTGATTGCGGACCTGCAAAAGCGCTATCCCGACCGCGTCGTGGTCGCCGACATCCCGCTTGGCAGCGCAGCCGAGCCTGCGATCCTTGCTGCCTGCGAAGAGAGTGGCATCACCATTCGCCTGTCGGTGACTAGCGGCCAATCCTTGGATAACCGCGCCCCGGCCATCGCACGTGCAGAGAAGATCATTGTCGATGGCCCGATCGACGCCTGTGAGATGCTGGTGCGCGGCAACACAGTCGCGGAAGAACCGGGGCATCGCCGGGTTGTCGTGCTCGACGAGCAACTCCACATCGTGGAAGCGCCATGGCTATGAGCGCGACATCGCTGGTGCGCGGCAATATCGAACGGGCGGGATTGCTCGTCTGGTCGGTCGGCACGGCCCTCATCGGCCTGAAAGAGTTGTTCCCCGGCGACCGTTTCATCCGCCGCCGTGTGGTCGATGCCTTCACCGACACAATCCTGCGCCCGTTGCCGATCGTGACCGTGCTCTCGGCATTGATAGGTCTCGTCATCGCGTTCGGTGTCTCTCGTGCGCTCGACTTCGCGCATTTCGAGCCGCCGCTCCTCTCCGGCCTGCGCGAGGCCCTCACCCGTGAGATCGTGCCGATCCTTGTTGGCATCTTCGTCGCCGGCCGCTCCGGGGTCGAGTTGTGCGTCCGGATTGGGCGGATGATCGCAAGCGGTGAGGCCGAAACGCTTCGCATCATGGGCGTCACGCCCTCGTCTTACATATTACCGGCCAGCTTCATCGCGTTCGTCGCGGCGGGCTTCGGCCTCACGCTCTGGGGCATCGGTGTTGCGCATCTATCTTCGGCGCTGCTGCTGCAGTCCCTGCAAGGCATTCCCGTCGCGCGCTATGTAGAGATGTTCTCCGAACCCGCAGCAACGCGAGACATCTGGTACGGCGTCCTGCGCGCGGAGGTGTATGCCATTCTCACCTTCGCGATGGCCGCCGTCGAAGGCAGTGGCACAACATCCGACCCACGCAGCCTTGAGAAGGCAACGCGCGCCACATTCGTTTACGCCCTGCTCCTCATTCTTGGTGCGGCCGCCATCATGTCGGGTCTGGGCGCGTGAGCGCGCCAGCGCTCAGTGTTCGCGGCCTTACCGTGTTTCGGGACGATCGCCGCGTATTGGACGGCGTGACGTTCGATCTCGAACCCGGCAAGGCGATCGCCGTTACGGGACGAAGCGGCGCGGGAAAATCTCTCCTTCTGCGCGCGCTCGGCGGCCTTGAGACACTCAGCGAGGGGCGCCTCTCGCTCGCCGGCGCGCCGGTCGGGCATCACGACGAGGCCGTGTGGAACAACCTGCGCAAACACCTCGGCCTCGTTCTCGATCAAGCAGCGTTGCTGCACGACCTGTCGCTGGAAGAGAACCTCGCCTTTCCGCTGGTAAAAGCCAGGCTCGCCACGCAAGACCTAAACGCCCGCCTGGAACACGCGCTCGTCACGTTCAATCTGCATCCCTGGCGCTCCACCGATGTCACCCGCCTGAGTCCCACCCAGATCCGGCGCGCGCTCCTCGCCCGCGCGTTGATCATGGAGCCGAAGATCCTTCTGCTCGACTCGCCGTTCGATGGGCTCGACCCGGAAGCGCGACGTGAACTCGTGCTCGACCTCGACCGCCTGGTCCGGCGCCAGCACGTCGCCCTGCTCTTCACTTGTCACGATGTTGCGGGTTTCGAGCAACTGGCCGATACCGTGTTCTTGCTCGAGCGTGGGCAGCTGACCAAGGTACGATAGGCAGGATGGCGGACAAGAAGGCGCAACAGGACCACAGCGACTGGTACATCCTCGCACCGCTGGCCGTTGCGGCGTTCGTACTCGCCTATTGGGGCTTCAGCGTCTGCCCGGATTGCAATGTGCAGGGGCCGGTCGCGATCACGCTCAAATCCTTCGCGCTGGTGAAGGGCGGTACCAATTACTCGCATCCCTGGCAGCTGTTGGTGGCGCAGTGGTTCGTACCGCTCGTCGCGCTGCTTGGCTTTGCAAAACTCCTGGTGTCGCGCATTCGGCGCGACGTCCGGCTGGCGCTCGTCAAGCGCGCGCGCAACCACGTCATCGTGTGCGGGCTCGGCGACACAGGCAAGGAAGTCGCGCTGGCGCAGCACGCGGCCGGCCGCAAAGTCGTCGTCATCGATCAGGACAATGAAAGCGTCGCCGCGCATTCTCTCGAACTTGCCGGCGTTCCGGTCCTCAAAGGCGACGCCGCCGACCCTCAGGTTCTGGCCGTGGCAGGACTGGCCAAGTCGTCCGCGCTCGTCATCTGCTGCGGCTCTGATGCGGTGAATCTCGAAGTATCGCTCCACGCCCGCGATGCGCTCGCCAGGAAGAAGGGCGTCGTGCCGCTGCGCACCTATTGCGAAGTGCGCGAGCAATGGCTTCTGCGCCAGATCGCCGGATCGACCGCAACCCTCAGCTCCAAGACGATGGAGTTCGTTGCCGTCAATTTCTACGAGAACGCAGCGCGCGAGCTTCTCAACAAACTGGCCACAAAGCGCAAGCTGCTCTCCGAAGGCACACCGCACATCCTCATCGTCGGCTTCGGCACAATGGGCCTCGAAATTCTCGTCCAATGCGTCCGCAGCTATTTCGCGATTCCGGGGCAGCGGGTCGTCGCCACCATCGTCGACCAGAATGCGGACGCGGCGCGAGGCTTGCTGGTCTCGTCCATTCCCTCGCTCGCGAGCCTCGCCGACATCACCTTCATCGGGCACAACTTCGGTGCGGGCGACGATTGCGGCTTTCTCGATGACGCCATCCGCGCCCAAACGCCGGATATCGTTTTCGTCGCCACACAGAGCGATGAGCTCAACCTACGCATCGGCATGACACTTCGCGAGCGGCTGGATAAGGCGCGCCAATACGCGACACCGATCTACGTACGCGACCAGGCGCAACCCAACCTCGGCCATCTCATATCGAGCATCCACAGCGCCAAGATTGCCATCGACCGTCTGGTGGCCTTTGCCGGCGGTGGCTTGATGTCCGGTGCCGACGCACTGGCCCACGATCCGCTGGACGACCTCGCGCGCGCAGCCCACCTCGTCTATGCAAGCCGCGAAGGCAGCACCGCGGCAACGCCGTGGGAGCATCTGCCGGAGCGCATGAAGCGATCGAACCGGTTCTTTGCCGACCATATCGCTGTGAAGCTGGCACGTTTTGGCTTCGAAATCGTGCGCGCGCATGAAACCGCGGTGTTCACGGATGCCGAAGTCGAAGAACTAGCGCGCATGGAGCACTGGCGCTGGTGCACCGAGCAGAAACTCGATGGCTGGGAATACGGCGCCGTCCGCGACGATCAGATCAAGCATCACCCACTGCTGGTCGATTGGGATGCGCTGCCGAACGACGCGCGCCACACCAACCGGGCGCTGGTGCGCTCCATCCCGCAAATCCTCGCCGCTGCCGGCCTCGGCATCCGGCGGAACAAGGTCGTTGGCTCGGCGGACACCGCCGCCAGCGATAAAAACGTGCGACGTGTGGTGCTCGCCAGCGCAGGCGACACACTGGCCCCCTCTTCGGCGGTGCAGCATGTGTGGTTGCGCATCGCAGAAGGCATGGCGCCGGCGGAAATGATGGCGCGCCAGGCCGCATTGGGTCCGGCGTTCGATGCCTGGGTGGACCAGCGCGCGACGCTGCCCGATAGTTGAGGCATGACACAGGACGATCAGGCGACCAGCCGCGACCGCCATCTCTTCGGACCGGGGCCGAAGCGCATCCTCTCGCTCGATGGCGGCGGCGTGCGCGGCGCGATCAGCATCGCGATCCTGGAGAAGATCGAAGACCTGCTGAATACAAACGGCGGCCTGAATACAAACGGCGGCCCGCGTGTGCGCCTGTGCGACTACTTCGATCTCATCGGCGGCACATCGACGGGCGCGATCATCGCGAGCGCCCTCTCGCTCGGATATACGGCGCGAGACGTGCGCGACTTCTACATGCGCCTCGGCCCACGTGTGTTTCACAAGAAGTGGCGGCTTGTCGGACTGCAGGCCAAGTTCGACTCGCGGCTGCTGCAGAGCGAACTCGACCGCGTGATCGGTGATCGCACGCTCGACAGTCCCGATCTGCTGACCGGCCTTGCGCTGGTGATGAAGCGCATCGACACCGGGAGCCCGTGGATCCTCAGCAACAATCCGAAGGCGCACTATTGGAGCACGCCGGACGACAACAGCTACATCGGCAACGGCACGTTCAAGCTCGCGAACCTGGTGCGCGCATCCACCGCCGCGCCGCACTACTTCGACCCTGAGGTTCTGGAGATCTGCAAAGGTCTTTCTCCGGGACTGTTCGTCGATGGCGGCGTCTCCCCGCACAACAATCCGGCGATGCAGCTTCTGCTGATGGCGAACCTCGATGGCTTCGGCCTGCGCTGGCCGCTGGGCAAGGACAACCTGACGATCATCTCGGTCGGCACCGGCTCCTTCCGCCGCACGATCACGGAGCAGATCGGCTCGCGCTATCCCTCCGCCGTCCTCGCGGTACAGGCGCTCACCGGGCTCATCGCCGACTCGCAGACGGCGGCGCTCACCCTTCTCCACTGGCTGTCCGGTACCAATCCGCTGTGGCCGATCAACACCGAGATCGCGAGCCTCGAACACGACCAGCCGCCACTCGGCCACGCGCTGTTTGGCTTCCAACGCTACGACGCCCAGCTGGAAAGCGACTGGCTGAAGCGTGAACTCGACATCGCGCTGTCGCACGACGCGACCGAGCAGGTGCGCCGCATGGACGATCCCGACATCATCCCCCAAGCCTACAAAATCGGTCAGGCCGTCGCCGAGCACTTCGTGAAGCCGGAGCATTTTGCGCCGCGATAAACCCGTCGGATCGGCAGAAATCCAGAGTCTTCTTCTGCAACAAAGACAACCGGTAAACCGTAAATCGTGGCACCAACGTCACGCTTGCCGCTTTTGACAGCATTCTTTTTTCTGTGTGTTGACTTCGCATATTCGCAGGCGTACCCACGGCGCAGATCGCGGGAATGGCCCGCGTTCGATTCAACGGCCAAGGGCACGATGCACAGTATCGTTCGCAAAGTACGTACCGCTGCGCCTTCCGTCCGCCCGGGCGGGAAGACCGCTGCATTGGCTCGCGAGGAGAACGCGCTCTAGGACTATCCCTAGTGCAAGGATTTCACCCTCCGGGCCCAGGCTACGGAGGGTTTTTTGTTTGTGCCCGTTCGTTGTCTGGGTTCCGGCATACAAAGACTGAAGTGTCATGACGGATATTACGGAATTCGATCTGGAACATGCCGGCGTACGCGTCGAAGGCCATGGCTGGGACGCGTGGTGGCTGGAAACCCGCGAGCTTCTGAAGCTCGCCGGGCCGCTGATCCTCACGCAAATCGCGCAGATGGCGATCGGCACCACCGATACGCTGATGCTCGCACGTTTCTCCAACACCGCGCTGGCCGGTGCGGTGCTGGGCAACACGATGTTCTATTTCTGCTGGTTGCTCGGTTCGGGGCCCACGGCCGCAGTGTCACCGATGATTGCGCACATTCTGGGCGCCGATCCGGATAACCGGACCGATGTGCGCGTGGTCGTGCGCATGGGCTTCTGGTCGGTGCTGATGGTCGGCCTGCCTTTGGTGGTGTTCCTCTGGTTCGCCAAACCGATGCTGATGGCACTCGGCCAATCGCAGCAACTCGCGGAGGCCGCAGCGGCGTTCGTGATCCCGCTGTCGTTCGGCCTGCCCTTCAGCCTCGGCTTTCAAGTGCTGCGGAACTACTCCACGGCGCTGTCGAAACCCAATGCGTCGCTGATCGTCATGGGGTTTGCGGTGGTGTTCAACATCGTCGCCGACTACGCGTTGATCTTCGGCCATTTCGGCATGCCGCGGCTAGGCCTGCTCGGCTCCGGTATCGCGAGCGCGAGTTCGTTCGTGTTCAGCTTCCTTGTCATGCTGGCGGTGATCCGGCTGACACCGAAGCTGCACATGCACCGGATCTTCCGCGATTTCCGAGCCCCGGACTGGGGCAAGCTGCGCGAGGTCTATGTGCTCGGCCTGCCTATCGGCCTGACCATGATGTTCGAGGCGACGCTGTTCTTCTCCTCGAACTTCTTCATGGGACACTTTGGGCTCGACTATCTCGCGGCACATACCATCGCGATGAACGTACCGTCGGTGACCTTCATGGTGCCGCTGGGCATTGCGATGGCATCGACCGTGCGCGTGGGGCTTGCGGCCGGCGCGAACGACCGCGAGGCAGCACGACGTGCGGGCTGGGCGGCAATTGCTGTAGCGACCGGGTTCATGGCGATCACGTCCGTGATCCTGTGGAACTGGCCGTTCGAGATCGCGCAGCTCTATCTGCCAGCGACGGCGGCGAACATGGCGGCGCTCACCCTCGCAGTGACGTTCCTCCATGTGGCGGCGGTGTTCCAGATCGTGGACGGCATCCAGGTGACGGCGGCGCTCTCGCTGCGCGGCCTCAAGGATGCACGGGCACCGATGTGGATCGCGGGTGCGAGTTACTGGCTGGCCGGATTCCCCACCTGCATGCTGTTCGCCTTCGGCTTCGGCATGAAAGGCCTCGGCATCTGGTACGGGCTGGCATTCGGCCTTCTGGTGGCGGCGATACTGATGTGCTGGCGCTTCTGGTGGCTGAGCCGGGACCGGTAAACTGATTGGCGGAGCGGCGTTGTTGTCCGCTCCGCCAAAGCCGCTAAGCTCTCCCAAAATATCGCTGGGGAGAGCGCCATGGGTTTTGATTTTTCGCGGGTGAAGTCGGTTGCCGATGTCACGCGGGTGCACGCGGCGGACCGGCCGGATGCGATTGCGCTCGACTATCAGGACCGGCTGACGACCTTCCGCGAACTGGACGAGCGGGCGAGCCGCGTGGCGCAGGGGCTGATCGCGTTCGGACAGAAGCCGGACGCCCGCATCGGGCATATCGGCAAGAACAACGATCTCTATTTCGAAATCCTGCTCGGCTCGTTCAAGGCGCGTGCGGTCGTGGTCGGTGTGAACTGGCGTCTGGCGGTGCCGGAGATCGCCTATGTGCTCAACGATGCGGGCTGCGAGGTGTTGTTCGTCGGCAAGGACTTCTATGACGTGATCGGCAAGACGCTGCCGCACTGCCCCAAGATCAAGCACGTGATCGCCGTCGATGGCGGGCATGCGGATTGGCCATCTTACGAAGCCTGGCGCGATCAGCAGCCGGCGACCGATCCGATGCTGCCCATCGCGCCGGATGACGACGTGATCCAGCTCTACACCTCCGGCACCACCGGGCATCCGAAGGGCGTGCAGCTCACCAACGAGAACTATCTCGCGATCTTCAAATGCCTGGGCGCGGTCGGTCTCGACTACACGCCCGATGACACCGTGCTGGTTGCGATGCCGGTGTTTCACGTCGCGGGGGTGAACCTTGGCCTGATGTCGATCAGCCAGGGATCGCGCGGCGTGATTTTGGGCGATATCGATCCCACTGAGATCCTCCGTCTGATTCAGGAGAAGGGCATCAGCCAAGCCTTCATCGTGCCGGCGGTGATCCTGTTCCTGTTGCAGCATCCGAAGGCGGCGACGACGGATTTTTCGCGGCTGAAGTCGATTGCCTATGGCGCCTCGCCGATCTCGGACGACGTACTGCTCCGCGCGCAGAAGATGATGGGCTGTGACTTTGTCCAGCTCTACGGCCTGACCGAGACGACGG
>DATAHD010000547.1:0-7188 GCA_036263395.1 Rhizomicrobium sp.
GGGCTCCGTTTAAGAACATCATCTATGTTGGAGATGGCCCTACGGATGTCCCCGCGCTTTCGCTTGTTCGGAAAAATGGCGGAACGGGTATTGCGGTATTTGATCCAGCCGCCTCAAAGGAAAAGCGAGACGCAAAGCTGCGAGATATGAGGCTAGATAGCCGGGCCGATTTAATAACTCCGGCTGACTTCTCTGAGAACGGAGAGCTCTTTCAGTACATCACAGGTTGCTGTGAGCGCACTTGTCTTAGGTACCGTGCGGAAAGCGTTTAGCTAGCGCAGGTCCAAGCTCAAACTCAATACAACGTCGTTGCCGGTTTCGCGTCTGGCGTCGTGATCACGTAGTCGTAGCCCAACAAAAAGAACCGCGTCATCGGCTTCAGCTTGTTTATCCCGCGCGTCTCCAGCGCCTCGCGCACCGGCTCCAGCGGGATCAGCGACCAGCTGTCTTTCGGCAGCGCCGCCGCATCGGCGCCGATGCTCGCGAAGAAGTCCTTCACATCGGCATCGTCGTAGTCATCGACCTTGAACGGATTGCCCGCCGCCGGTGCGATGTGCAGATAGCGCCCGCCCATCGGCAGAAACAATATGCGCAGCGCCTTACGCCCGTTCGCCGCCGCGAGCGACGACGTCAGCGTGCCCGGATCGAACGTGTTGTTGGTGGTGAGGCCGAGCCCGACATGCTCCGCCCCCATGCGAAAGATCGTCTTCGGCTTACCCGCCGCGTTGTAGGCATCGAGAAAACTCTGCGCCAGCAAAGCCGAACGCTCCACATTGCTGAGATAGTTCTTGTCCGCATTGTAGAGCTGATAGATGTGCGCACTCTTGCGCAGCGCCGCGATGATCGCCTGTCCCTTCGCGCTGCCCGCGAACTGCGCGGCGAGCGCATCGAACTGCGCCTCCGTCTCCGTGAAGAGAAAGAAGTTCGCCTGATCGGCCTTCGCCGCCGCCTCGCGCTCGCGCGCCAGCAGCGCCTCCGCCGTCTTGCGCGCTGCCGCGTTCGGCGCGGCCGCCACCAGATCCTCCAGCAACAGCGCCGGTGCACCGATGAATTCCTGATCGATGCCCCACAGCCGCGGCTGCCCGTTTGCATCCAATGCCGCGAACATCGCCGCCGTCTCCGCGTCCTCGTGATTGGCAAGGAACGGATAGGCGAGGGGATAGCGGTGCACGATCTTCTGGAACGCAGCCATGCCGCCGTGCGCCAGCGCATCCACAAAACGCTGCGTCGAGAGCGGCCCAACCTCGATCACATAATGATCGAACCCCGCCGGCTTCGCGTCTTGCGCCAGCGCGCCCAGCAACACCGGCGAATCCGCAAAGCCGTGGTCCTCGCCGAACAGGATGAAATCGCTCTGCGCGATCTCGCCCTTCAGGACATCGGCGCCTGCACCGCTCAGCCCGCCATGCGCGATCGTCAGCGGATAACTCAGAGGCTGCGCGCAAACCGGCGCGGCAAACAGCAACGCGGCCAAAGCCGTCGCAGCAACACGAACCATGCGGTGAAACTCCATCCCTCGCCCCCTATCTGTGGGCGCGGGACTAGAAGCACCAAAGACGGCACCCGCATGGGAGCCATGCCGCCGTCGCACATCTCACAAAACAGGAAGGATCAGGTGCGCCGGTACACCCACACCCGCGCCGGCGGCAGGTTGCGCCACACCAGCGCGGCGCGCGTGATGGTGAAGTCTTTCGGCGGAATCGCGGGCGCGTTCAGGCCATAGGAGAACTGCACGAACGGGCATCCCGGCTTCAGCCGCGACAACGCCCCTTCGATCAGCGCCGCGCGCTTGTGCGGTGGGAAGTTCAGCAGCGGCAACCCGGACACCACGGCCGCAAACTGCGTGTCGTGATCGCGCCCCAAAGTGTGCACCAGGTCGAACGCATCGCCCTGGATCACGTTCACCCGCGGAAAGCGCGTGCGCACCATGCTCGCGAAATCGGGATCGTATTCGATGGCGGTGATCCGCTCCGGCGCGATGCCGCGCTTGATCAGCGCATCGGTGATCACGCCCGTACCCGGTCCCAACTCGAGCACCGGCCCGTCCACCGCCGGATCGATCTGCGCCGCAATCGCGCGCGCCAGCTGCGGGCTCGACGGTGCAATCGCTCCGACATTCTTCGGCCGCTCGATTAGGCCGCGCAGAAAGCGCCATTGATCGGAGAGCGTCGCTGTTTCACGCGTCATGAGGGGAACCGGCTATCCATACGAAAGAGGGAATGATCGATAGGCGCTTACGTTGCAGCCCCCGCCGCTGCGCGCACTCTCGCGGTTTTGCCCCGCCCCGGCAAGCGGAACCCTTGACCTTTCGCATGGGAAGCCGACCATGCCACTCGGGCATTGGGGCACCGTCATGAAACGCATCGTCTTCGCAGCCGCACTCACCGTGCTGGCTGCCGCACCGGCATTTGGCTTCGGCACTGTGCGCGGTGTCGGCCAGAATGCCGAGCACGAACGCATCACGCGCCACGCTCTTGCGTGCCCGCTGATCGGCGCGACCGATGATTGCTTCGGTGAGAAGACGCTCGTCGAACTCGCCGGCAAGGATCGCAACTTCGGCGCCGTCGGTCTGCCCGATCGCGGTGAACTCGTTCCGTCGAACAAAGCGCATTGCGACAGCGGCGATTACCTCGACATCCCCGGCTACCCGCGCACCGCCGCCGATGGTCAGGCGGCGCTGCTCGCCTGCCGCGGCTTCATGCTGGAAGAACTCGACGCCGCCGTCAGCGATGCCGCCAAGCTGGTGTCGAACGGTGCGCTGGTGAAATCGCAGCTCGCGATCCCGTGTCTCTTCGTCGGCCAGATCAAGGGCCGGGCCAAATGCAACGTGATCGAGGACTTCGGCATCCTGCTGCACACGTCACAGGATTTCTATTCGCACTCCAACTGGGTCGATCAACCCGATCCCGCGCTCCCCATCGGCGTCGACAACCCACCCGGCCTCGGCAACCTCACTCGTGCCCCATTCCTCGATCTTCGCCATCGCGATGTTGCGGTTCCACCGGGCCTCATCACCGGCTGTTTCGAAAACCCGCCGGAGAAAACCCACTGCAACTACGGCCCGGACAAACTCCACCGCATCAAGCACGCCGTCGTGAACAAGGACGAAGGCACGATCGACCCGATCATCCTCACGGGCACGACCCAGCGCGGCCGCATCGCGGACAACTTCGCGCGCGCTGTGAATGCCGCGATCGGCGACAGCAAAGACAAATGGGCGACGTTGAAGGAACGCCTGATCGCCACCTACGGCGCACACGACGGCGCGCTGATGGCGTGTGCGATCACACACGACGATCCGATGGAAGCGTGTCGGTAGTCCGCATCCACAAACAAAACTTGTCATCCCGGCCGCAGTGGAGCGCAGCGCAACGGAGAGCCGGGACCCATTGGGCCGGCAAGTTGGTCTGCGAGGTCAGCGCAGGCTGATGAATGGGTCCCGGATCTGCGCTGCGCTAGCGCTCCGCTCCGTCCGGGATGACAACCGAGTTTGTGGAGAGAGGAGCGGAAGCCTTACGCTTCCCCGCTCAGAAAATCCTTCAGCTTCGACAGAAAGCCTTCGCTTTCCGGATGCGTGCCGGCTTCGCTTTCTGCTTCGAACTGCTTCAGCAATTCTTTCTGCTTCTTCGTCATCTTCACTGGTGTCTCGACCGCGACCTCGACATAGAGATCGCCGCTCATGCCGCCGCCGCGCAGCACCGGCATGCCCTTGCCGCGCAAGCGGAACTGCCGCCCGGCCTGGGTGCCTTCCGGAATCGCGATCTTCGACTTCTTGCCGTCCAGTGACGGCACTTCGATCGACCCGCCCAGCGCCGCGGTGACGAACGACACCGGCGCGCGGCAATACAGATCGTGTCCTTCGCGTTGATAAATCTCGTGCGCTTTCACGCTGAGGAAGATGTAGAGATCGCCCGCCGGCCCGCCGTTCATGCCGGCCTGGCCTTCGCCCGACAGGCGAATGCGTGTGCCTTCTTCGACACCCGGCGGCACATCGACGTTCAGCGTCTTCTCTTTCTGAATATGACCCGAACCCTTGCACGGCTTGCACGGGTTCTTGATCACGCGGCCCTGGCCGCGGCATTGCGGACACGTCCGCTCGATCGTGAAGAAGCCCTGCTGCGCGCGCACCTTGCCGATGCCGGTACAGGTCGGGCACTGCTCGGCTTTGCTGCCAGCTTCCGCGCCGGTGCCGCCGCACGCTTCGCACGCAACGGCGGTCGGCACTTTGATCTCGGCTTTGCGGCCCCGGAATGCTTCTTCGAGGCTGATCTCGAGATTGTAGCGCAGGTCCTGGCCGCGATTGGCCCGGCGGCCGCGCTTGCCGCCCATGAATTCGCCGAACAGATCGTCGAACACATCGGTGAAAGACGATGCAAAGTCGAACGGATTGCCGCCGCCGCCGCGCGCCCCGCCCATGCCCTGCTCGAACGCGGCATGGCCGAAGCGGTCATACGCGGCGCGCTTCTGCCCATCCTTCAGGACGTCATAGGCTTCGTTGAGTTCCTTGAAGCGTACTTCGGCTTCGGCGTCGCCGTGATTGCTGTCGGGGTGATGTTTCTTGGCGAGCTTGCGATACGAGGTCTTCAGTTCCTCCACCGTCGCTGTGCGCTCGACTTCCAGCACTTCGTAATAACAACGCTTCGACATTCGCCTGCAACACCGCTGAAAAAAGCCATCGCCAAAAAAGAGGGGCCTGCCATCCCTCGAAGGATGACAGGCCCCGGTTACTTAAGCATGGACTCCGGACATGGAAGGGTGCCTCTGAGCCCGTCGCACGGCTTACGCCGCGCCCTTCTTGTTTTCGTCGTCGACTTCGGAGAATTCCGCATCGACCACGTCATCGGCCGGCTTCGCACCATCGGCACCGGCGTCACCGCCCGCACCGTCGGCCTGCTGCGCCTTGTACATCGCCTCGCCCAGCTTCATGGACGCCTGCGCCAGGGCCTGCGTCTTCTGCTGGATCTGCTCGACGTCTTCGCTGGTCAGCACGTCCTTCACCGCCGCGATCGCCGCTTCGATGTTGGACTTCTCGGCCGCATCGACCTTGTCGCCATGTTCCGACATCGCCTTCTCGGTCGAATGGACGAGGGCGTCCGCCTGGTTGCGGGCTTCGACAAGCGCCTTGCGCTTCTTGTCGTCGGCCGCATGGCTTTCGGCGTCCTTGACCATCTTCTCGATGTCGGCGTCGGACAGACCACCGCTCGCCTGGATGCGGATCTGCTGTTCCTTGTTGGTCGCCTTGTCCTTCGCCGTGACGCTGACGATACCGTTGGCGTCGATGTCGAAGGTGACTTCCACCTGCGGAACGCCGCGTGGCGCCGGGGGAATGCCCATCAGGTCGAACTGGCCGAGCAGCTTGTTGTCGGCCGCCATTTCACGCTCGCCCTGGAAGACGCGGATCGTCACGGCGTTCTGATTGTCTTCGGCCGTGGAGAAGATCTGCGACTTCTTCGTCGGGATCGTGGTGTTGCGTTCGATCAGGCGCGTGAACACGCCGCCCAGCGTCTCGATGCCCAGCGACAGCGGAGTCACGTCGAGAAGCAGAACATCCTTCACTTCGCCTTTCAGCACGCCGCCCTGGATCGCGGCGCCGATGGCGACCACTTCATCCGGGTTGACGCCCTTGTGCGGCTCCTTGCCGAACAGCTGCTTGACGACCTCCTGCACCTTCGGCATGCGCGTCATGCCGCCGACGAGGATGACTTCGTCGATCTGGCTGGCCGACACGCCGGCGTCTTTCAACGCGGCCTTCACCGGCGCAACCGTCTTCTGGATCAGGTCGTCGACCAGCGCTTCCAGCTTGGCGCGCGTGATCTTCATCGTCAGATGCTTCGGGCCCGACGCGTCCGCCGTGATGAACGGCAGGTTGACTTCGGTCTGTACCGACGACGACAGCTCAATCTTCGCCTTTTCGGCCGCTTCCTTCAGGCGCTGCAGCGCGAGGCGGTCGTTGCGCAGGTCGATGCCCTGCTCCTTCTTGAACTCGTCCGCGAGGTAGCCGACGAGACGAAGGTCGAAGTCTTCACCGCCCAGGAACGTATCCCCGTTGGTGGACTTCACTTCGAAGACGCCGTCGCCGATCTCCAGCACCGACACGTCGAACGTACCGCCGCCAAGGTCGTACACCGCAATGGTGCCGGAGCCCTTCTTGTCCATGCCGTAGGCGAGCGCAGCTGCCGTCGGCTCGTTGATGATGCGCAGAACTTCGAGGCCCGCGATCTTGCCGGCGTCTTTCGTCGCCTGACGCTGGGCGTCGTTGAAGTACGCCGGAACGGTGATGACCGCCTGCGTGACCTTCTCGCCGAGATGCGCCTCGGCGGTTTCCTTCATCTTCTGCAGGATGAAGCCCGAGACTTCGCTCGGCGCGTATTTCTTGGAATCGCGACCTGCGACCCAGGCATCGCCCGTGTCGGACTTCACGATCTTGTACGGCACCATGCCCATGTCCTTCTGGGTCATGGGATCGTCGAAGCGGCGCCCGATCAGGCGCTTGATCGCGAAGTAGGTGTGTTCCGGGTTGGTGACGGCCTGCCGCTTGGCGGCCTGCCCGACCAGACGCTCACCGTCATTGGTGAACGCAACGATTGAGGGGGTGGTACGCGCGCCTTCGGAGTTCTCGATGACTTTCGGCGTGCCGCCATCCATGACCGCGACGCACGAGTTCGTGGTGCCGAGGTCGATACCGATTACTTTTGCCATGGCTATTCTAATCCTTCCTGTCGGCGGACGGTTTCCTGGCCTCGAATGAGCGCCCTCCGGACCGTCCCCAGAGATGGGAAATAGGCGGAAAGCCCGGAAAATCCAGCCTTACCGCCACGGTGGGTATATAGGAAGCAGTGCTTTCGCCCGCAAGCTGCGGAACCTGTCCTAAGTCACGCCGCCGCATAAGTAAAAGCCGCAAATCCAAGTCCATCCGCAATGACGTTTCGCAAGCGGTGTCGGTTCCGCTGGCCCAGCGATTCCGCACGGATGACGTAAATGTTCTCAAAAATAGAGCTTGTAATCCTTCTATTTGTTCTTTATATAGTCCATCAGACTAGGAACGGAGATTCGATTGAAGGCGTAACGGGACCGCGAATGAACATACAGGGCCGGATGTGCCTCGCGGGCATCTCCGTGTCGGAATTGAGGGGCCGCGCCGGGACGCTGGCGAACGCTCTCAAGGCTGCACCAGGACCGTGGCGGTTG
>DATAHD010000548.1:0-7287 GCA_036263395.1 Rhizomicrobium sp.
CGACGCCGCGCACGGTGTTGGCGCCGAACACCACACCGTCCGTGTAATCGCCGAGCAGATCGAGTTCATCCGTGCCGGCACCTCCGTTGACGGTGTCGGTCGCATCGAACGCGCCGTTCGTGAAGCTGATGAGATCGTCTCCCGCGTTGCCGGTTATGACATCGGTTCCGCCAACTGAGATGAACTGGTCGTTGCCCTGCCCGCCGAGCAGGGTGTCGTTGCCATAACCGTCGCTGAGCGTGAAGGTGCCATCCGTCTCGGCGGAGCCGTCAAACGTTACGGTGTCACTTCCTTTCAGCTGCAGCGAAAGCAACGTGAAGGTGTCGCCGGCGGCGACATTTCCATCGTTCAGCGTGAGGCTGTAGCTGTGGCCTGCTGCAAGAGCCGCGACATCGACGCCGCGCATCGTATGGCTGTCGAAGGTCAGCCCGGCGGAATAGTCGCCGTCCAGGAAGAGTTGGTCGTAGCCGCCTGTGCCGTCGATTCGATCATCCGCTGTAAGCGTCGCGCCGAAGAAGTAGGTGTTGGTGCCCGCGCCACCATGCACCCGGTCGACACCACCCGTGGTCATGTCAAACGTATCGTTCGCGTCGCCGCTCCAGAAGCGATCCCGTCCCGCGCTGCCGATGAATTCGTAGGAACCATCCTTCTCTGCCTTGCCGTCGAAATAGACCCTGGCGTTCGACTTGAGCGCCGAGGCGTCGATCGTCATCGACATATTGGCGGAAATGAAGCTGTCGTCGGCCCGGAAGAAGTAGTTCGGCCCGCCTAGCAGGGTGAAGCGTTCGATGTTGCCGAAGAGGCTGCTCAGGTTCAGCGGGTAGCTGGTGTTGATATTCCAGACGACGTTGTCATAGCCCGCGCCGCCATCGATCGATCCGATGAGGAGGCCTGCGAAGACCGTGTCGTCGCCGTCGCCGCCCGAGACCCGGTCCAAGGTGCCTTTGGTCGCGTCGATGATGTCATCGCCGGCGCCGCCGTTGATCACGTTCTGCCCGGCAAAGCCAACGAGAACGTCGTCGTGATCGGATCCCGTGAGGGTATCGTTGTCGCCGAAGGCCGCGCCTTCGAACGCACCCGTCGAATCGCCATTGCCGATGGTGGTCTTCAGCAAGGTCGCGGCCATGGTGAAGCCGGAGAGCGTGTAGAGCGTGTCGCCGTGATCATCGACGACCTTCAACCCCGTGACGGTGCCGCCGGTGAGCTTGAAGTTCGCGTCGTAGGTAAGGCCACTGCCGGTGAATTGGTAGAAGTGATGCCCATCGGCACCGGAGATGGCGTATTTGAAGCTCGAGTGGGTGGTGATGCTGCCGTTCTTGATGTCGTTGAAATTCCAGTCCGTCATGTCGACGGCTGCGTTTGCGACCAGTGATGCCATTTGGGGCCCCTCTGTTGGTTAGGCCCCAGCCCGGCCGGACGCTACGTTTGCAGACGAGTCCGGCTCAAGTGCATGCGATCACACAAAGCAACCGCGCGCTTAATCGGTTACATCGATTTGCGCGCATGACGCGCGTGTCAGGCAGGGAACTTTCTGTCACAAAACGCCGGCCGTTCGGAGCACCAGCAGAATAACCGCAGCAAAGACGCCAAGCTGCACGGCGAGGCTGATGCGATCGTAGTGCGAGACGCGAAGGTCGCTGATGGCTTGTTGGCTCTTTTGCCATGACGCCATGCCGATGACATGGAACAGCGTTGCGAGTACGAGCAGGTACGCAACGGCGTAGATCTCGTCCATCAGCACGAGCGATCCGATCTCCGGCAACTCGGATGAATAGGATTGCTGCAGGAAGACCATGGTCAGCAGCGATGTGGCCGGGAGCGCCGTGCGGACGTCGACCAACTCCGGATCGATCAGCAGCGCGAGCCAGTTGGCGCTAAGCACAATGAGCAGGGGCAGGAACAGCTTCCACAGGAAGTAGTTGATGTGCCGCGCAATCACCAGATCGAAGCGCAGGCCGGGAAAGCGCGTCGAGCGATGGCTGTCTGGCGCACCGAAACGGCTCGCATAGTCCTGCGCGATCGGCTGGCTGCGCCAACCGAGAATCTGCCAGCCGGGAATTTCGAGGCTGGCACCGAAGCCAGACTCTTTTGTGTCCGGCACGTAGATGAGGTTCTCGTGCGCGCGGTATTCGTCCTGGATCTGGATGGCGAGGTTCTGGCGATCGAAGGGGAAGTTCTCGAGTTCGAACGGCTGGAAGAAGCGGCCGTGGATCTGGAGGATCTGATAGGAGCGGCCGTCCGGCATGGCCTGAGGCTTTTCGAACAGGGCGTCGCTGGTGAAGTCGTAACGCTGCACCAGGTTGACGAATTCCAGATGTTTGGTGGGATCGACCGGCCCTTTCCACTTGAACCAGACGTAGGCGGTGACGTCGTAGGTAGAGCCGGAGATATCGAGCCCGTTGACGATAGTCGGGTAGAACCCCACCTCAACACGCTCCGCGTTGCCCGGCGCGGATGTCAGTTGGCTGATTTTGGCGGCGGGCTTCTGGCCATGGATTGTCGCGTCCTGGCCGCAGGCCGGAAGTGCGAGCAGGCAGATCAGAAAGGCGACAACACCGAACCTACGCATGGCTTCCCCCGAAGCAGATGCGGCAGACAAGCCGATACGGCGCGGCGATTCAATCCAACCGGAGAACTACAATCCCTTGTCGTTCGTAATAACGTGCGGAGATTGCCCATGACCACCACGGTCGAAAACGAATTGAAATCATCGCCGCATTGGGGCGCCCTTGTCGGGTTTCTGACCCTGACGCTTGCCGTGGGCGCCATTGCGGGGTTCGCGACGGGTAGCAGCATCGACGGCTGGTATGCGACATTGGCGAAGCCGTCGTTCAATCCGCCGAACTGGGTGTTCGGGCCGGTCTGGACGACGCTTTACGTCCTAATGGCCTTCGCGGCTTGGCGGGCGTGGCGTGTGGTTGGGTGGCGCGGGGCGGCGCTTGCGATGTTTCTGGTGCAGCTGGCTCTGAACTTTGCGTGGTCGTTTATCTTCTTCACGGCGCACCAGCTTGGACTGGCGCTGATCGAACTCGCGGTGATGCTGGTGGCCATTGTCGCGACGACAACTGTGTTCTGGCGGATCGACCGGGCCGCGGGCGCGCTGATGCTGCCTTACATCGCGTGGGTGTCGTTTGCCGGGGTGTTGAATGCCGCGCTGTGGCAGCTCAACGGCTGATCACTGCTGCTGCTGTTGCTGCTGGTGATAGAACTGCTCGGCCCGCGTGGGCGTTTCGGCAACCGGCTTGATGGTGCGCGCAACGCGGAGAAATTCTTCGTGGCGCACCGGCGCCTGCGTTGGCTGCACCGAGACCGCAATGGCGAGTTCTGAGTCCGCATCGCCTTTGAAGGTGCCGCGGGTCGGCGGGACGTCGGCATAGTCGCGGCCGACGGCGACACGGATGTGGCGATCCTGGGCCATGATGTCGTTGGTCGGATCGAAGCCCACCCAGCCGAGGCTCGGCAGATAGGCTTCCACCCACGCATGCGAGGCATCGTCGCCGGAGCGATCCTTGCGGGCGCGGTTGTGGTGCAGGTAGCCGGAGACGTAGCGCGCCGGGATTTTCCACTGCCGCGCGATGGCGATCATGATGTGGGAGAAATCCTGACAGACGCCGCGGCCGGCGCCGATGGCATCGTCGATCGGCGAATAGACGTCGGTGACGCCGATCTCGTAGTCGAAGGATTCGTAGATCGCGTGGTTGAGCGTCTTGAGCGCGGTGAGCGGATCGCCCTTGGGCTTCTGCAGATCCTTTGCCGTCATGAAGTCCAGCAGCGCTTCGGAGGGGCGCGCGAACTTCGATTCTTCCATCAGATCGAAATGATCGGCGGTGAGGTTGTACTCGTTGTAGCGGCCCCATTCGAGCGTGTCGGCGGCTTCAGGGATCGGCTTGAACGGCGCTGTCTCAATGACGGCCTGGGTTTCGATGCGCAATTCCTGATGCTCGCGCAGGACGTTGAAGTGATAGACCGCATTTCCGAAGTGATCGGTGTAGGCGTAAAGCTGGGCACGCGGATTGGTGGCGATCTGGAACGAGCGCAGCGCCTGCGGCCCTTCGGATCGCGGCTGCATGCGCAGCTCCATCACGCTCTGGCGCACCGGAGCGGAGTAGCGGAAGCGGGTGATGTGGCGGATGGAGTAGTACATCCCGTCCTCAAGTAGCGAAGCGATAGGACATGAGCATCACAAAACTGCTTCTGCATCGTAAGCGACATAGGCCGAATAGACCGCTTCGTGCACCTGTTCGCATTGCTTCGAGATACCGGCGAGGAAGGTGTCGATCGAGCCGCCGGTGAGATCGTCGATCTGGCCGTAGTCGACGGCGGCCTTGAGACGGCCGGCGAGGCGTTCGGCGACGGCACGGCGCTGCGGCGGCGCACCAGGGGCGACGCGGCTGAGCGATTCGCGCAGGCGATCGACGGCGAAGCGGACGGAATGGGGAAACTCCGCGTCGAACAGCAAGAACTCTGCGATGGTCTCTGGCGTCACGTCGGCGGTGTGTTCTTTGAGATAGGGCTCGAACGCGGTGCAGTATTTCAGCAGGATCAGCCAGTCGCCGTACTTCGGGCGCGGCGGCGGGTTCTCGTAGCCTGGCGCGACGATGCCGAAGTGGATGTCGAGCAGACGGCTGATGAGCTGGGCGCGTTCGATGTAGCGGCCGAGTTCGAGGAAGTGCCAGCCTTCGCCGTGGCGCAAGGTCGTGTAGGTGATGCCTTCCAGCGTGTAGAGATCTTCCATGATGCGGCGGAAGAACTGCGACGGCTGGCGCGACCAGATGCGGATCGTGCGTTCGTCCTGCAAACGCAGGTAAAGCCGGTTGAGGTGTTCCCACATCTCGTTGGAGAGATGGTCGCGAACCTGCCGGGCGTTGTCGCGCGCGAAGTCCAGCGAACTGATCAGCGAGGCGCTGCTGCCGGCATCGAAGGAGAGAGCGTCGGTGATCGCGAAGGGATCGAGCACCATCTGCTCGCCGGTCAGCGCAGCGGCGACGCGGTGCCAGCCGGCCTCGGCGTCTTCTTCCGTCTGATCGACCAGCGAGTCGAGTTTGACGGCGAGGAGGCGCGCGGTGTGTTCGGCCCGCTCGAGGTAGCGGGCCATCCAGTAGAGCGAGTCTGCGACGCGGGCCAACATCAGTCTTGCAACACCCAGGTATCTTTCGAGCCGCCGCCCTGGCTGGAGTTCACCACGAGGCTGCCCTTCTTGAGGGCGACGCGGGTGAGGCCGCCGGGGACGATGGTGGTTTCTTCACCGGTGAGGATGAAGGGGCGCAGGTCGACGTGGCGCGGCTCGACACCGCCATCGACGAAGGTCGGCGCGGTGGAGAGCTGGATCGTCGGCTGGGCGATGTAGTTCTCGGGGTCGTCCTTGAGCTTCTGCGCGAACTCATCGCGCTCGGCCTGGGTCGCGTGCGGGCCGACCAGCATGCCGTAGCCGCCGCTCTCGCCCACCGCCTTCACCACCAGCTTGTCGAGATTGGCGAGCACGTGGCTGAGCGATTTCTCCTCACGGCAGAGGAAGGTCTCCACGTTGTGGAGGATCGGCTCTTCGGAGAGGTAGTAGCGGATGAGGCGCGGCACGTAGGCATAGACCGCCTTGTCGTCGGCGACGCCGGTGCCGAGCGCATTGGCGATCGCGACGTTGCCGGCGCGATAGGCGTTGAAAAGGCCGGGGACACCAAGCGAGGAATCCTCGCGGAAGATCAGCGGATCGATGAAGTCGTCATCGACGCGGCGATAGATGACGTCGATGCGCTTCAAGCCGCTGGTGGTGCGGGCGTAGACGACGTTGTCGTTGATCAGAAGGTCGCGGCCTTCGACGAGCTCGACGCCCATCTGGCGCGCGAGGAAGGCGTGCTCGAAGTACGCGGAGTTGAAGACGCCCGGCGTCAGCACCGCGATCGAGGCGTCTTCGTGGAACGGGATGAGCGATTTCAGCGTCGCGAGCAGCGCCTGCGGATAATGTTCGATCGGCTGTACGCGCGCGGCCTGGAACACGTTCGGGAAGGAGCGGCGCACCACGTCGCGGTTGGCGAGCATGTAGGAGACGCCGGAGGGGACGCGCAGATTGTCTTCGAGAACGACGAACTCGCCCGACTCGCTGCGGATAAGATCGCTGCCGCAGACATTCACGTAGGCGCCGTGCGGCACCTGCAGGCCGCGCATCTCGCGGCGGTAGTGCTTGGAGCCGTAGATCATGCCGCGCGGGACGATGCCGTCTTTCAAGACGCGGCAATCGCCGTAGATGTCGGCGAGGAAGAGATTGAGCGCGGTGATGCGCTGCTTCAGGCCGGCTTCCACGCGGGCCCACTCCGCACCGGTGACGATGCGCGGCAGGACGTCGGTCGGGATGATCCGCTCCGTCGCCTTGGCGTCGGAGTAGACGGTGAAGGTGATGCCCTGGTGCAGGAACGACTGTTCGCTGGCGGCCTGACGGCGGGCGAGTTCTTCGGGGGCGAGGGTGCGCAGCCGGCTGTCGAGATCGGCGTAGGTGTCGCGGACCTTGCCGTCCGGCGTGAACATCTCGTCGAAGGCGCGGCCGAGATTGTAGCTGATGTAGGGGGCCACTTGCCCCGCTGCCGGACCGGTGAGCGGTGGCGCGGTTGGCTCCTGCTCAAACTCGTGCCGGTCTTGGCTCGCCCCTCGCTGCATATGCGAAATGAGAAGGGGAGATGTGAGCCGCGTCAAGCGCTTGCGCCCTGCGCTACTTCGCCCGCGCGAAGAAAAGTTCGATCGGAGAAGAACCGGCCCAAAGAAAAAGGGCGAAGACCGCGCGATGCGCACCGCACTCGATCTTCGCCCTGGCTTCCAAGCTACGCAGCAGGCCCACATGGCCAACCGCATCCGGTCCGACCCACAGGCACTTTCGCTTCAACCGCCACGGTCCTGGTGCAGCCTTGAGAGCGTTCGCCAGCGTCCCGGCGCGGCCCCTCAATTCCGACACGGAGATGCCCGCGAGACACATCCGGCTCCTGTATGATCATTCGCGGCTTCGCTACGCAGTCACATCAAATCTCCAACTCATTCTGAGAGAATATATAAAGAACAAACAGAAGGATTTCAAGTAAGAAATTTGAGAACATTTGTATCTGGCGTACGGAAATCGCTTGACCCGAGGAACCTGCCCCTGGGCTGAAGCGTCATTGCGGGTGGACTTGAATTTGCGGCTTTTACTTATGCGGCGGCGTGACTTAGGACAGGTTCCGCAGCTTGCGGGCGAAAGCACTGCTTCCTATATACCCACCGTGGCGGTAAGGCTGGATTTTCCGGGCTTTCCGCCTATTTCCCATCTCT